>JAZSQG010000338.1:0-11592 GCA_045537855.1 Oscillospiraceae bacterium | reverse complement strand
TACCGCCCTGTATTTCCGCCCCGCCCAGCTGGCAAACCCCCGCTTCCGCTATCTGGTGGACCGGCTGTGTCTGGCGGTGGAGAGCATTCTGAAGGATGTGGCCGGGGAACTGGCCAGCTCGGATTTCAGCCCCCTGGACTTCGAACTGCGCTTTGCCCGGGGGGGCGACCTGCCGCCCCTGGATCTGGGGCAGGTGCAGCTCAGCGGCGTGGTGGACCGGGTGGACGGCTGGGTGGACGGCGACCGCCTCTACCTCACCGTGGCGGATTACAAGACCGGACGCAAGCAGTTCAGCCTCACGGATGTGTGGTACGGGCAGGGCATCCAGATGCTGGTGTACCTGTTCATGCTGGCCGAGGAGGGCCCGGAGCGCTACGGCCGGGAGATCGTCCCCGCCGGGGTGCTCTACGCCCCCGCGAGGGAGGTGCTCCTGAGCATGCCCCGGAGTGCCACGGAAGAAGAAATTGAAAAGAAACGCCGGGCGGCCCTGCGCCGCAGCGGGCTGCTGCTGGCCGATGAACGGGTCCTCCGGGCCCGGGAACATGGGGAAGCGCCCCGCTATCTGCCGGTGAAATATGTGGACGGCGTTCCCGGCGGCAGCATCGCCAGCGCCGCCCAGCTGGGGGATCTGGCGGCCTATGTGAAGCATCTGCTGCGGAAGATGGGCGGCAGACTGGCCGACGGGCGCATCGATGCCCGGCCCCTGTGCAAAAGCGGCGGGGACCTGCCCTGCAGCTGGTGCCCCTATGTGCGGGCCTGCCCCTTTGACGCGGCCTCCGGGGAAGCCGAGGTGCAGCAGCCCATGGGGCAGGAGGAATTCTGGCGGCGGATCCGGGAGGAGGCAGAAGATGGCGAAGTTTAATCTCACCGAGGCCCAGAGCCGGGCGGTGGCCCACCGCTCCGGTGCCATGCTCATTTCCGCCGGTGCCGGTTCCGGCAAGACCCGGGTGCTGGTGGAGCGGCTGCTGGACCGCATCTGCCGGGACGGGCTGGATATCGACCGCTTCCTCATCATCACCTATACCCGGGCGGCGGCAGCGGAGCTTCGCAGCCGCATCCTCTCCTCCCTGGCCGAGCGCCTGCGGGAGGACCCGACAAATCGGCAGCTGCGGCGGCAGACGGCTCTGGTGTATCAGGCCCAGATCGGCACCATCCACAGCCTCTGCGCCGCCATCCTCCGGGAAAACGCCCAGGTCTGCGGCATCCGGCCGGACTTCCGGCAGATGGACGAAGCCGAGCAGAAGGTGCGCAAGGCGGAGGTGCTGCGGGAAGTGCTGCAGAAGCGCTACCGGGAGATGGACGAGGGCTTCCGGGCGCTGGTGGACACCCTGGGAGCCGGGCGGGATGACAGCGCTTTGGAGGAAATTACCCTCAGCACCTATGACGCGGTGCAGAGTCACCCCGACCCGGAAGCCTGGCTGGAAGCACAGATCGGCGCCCCCGCGCCGGACTGCGACGCGGCGGAGACCCCCTGGGGGGCCCTGCTGCTGCGCCGGGCCCGGGCGCGGACGGAGTTCTGGCTCCGGCGCATGGAGGAAGGGGCGGAGCTGTTCCCGGAAATTCCCAGGCTGGAAGAAGCCTACGGGGAAAGCTGGCGGGAGACCTGTCTCTCTCTGCGGGGCTTTCTGGAAGCGCTGGACCGGGGCTGGGACGCAGCCTGCCGCTTCGGGGACATCGACTTTCCCAAGGCAAAGGCCCTGCGGGGTCTGGATCAGCCTCTTGCCCTGCGCCTGAAGGCCCTGCGCCTGAACTGCAAGAAACGCATGAGCAAGGTCACCGGGAGCTTTGACGCCCTCAGTGCCGAGCATATGGAGGATATCGCCCGGCTCAAGCCGGTGTGCGACGCCCTCTTTTCTCTGGTGCGGGATTTTTCCCGGGCCTATGGGGAGGATAAGCAGCGCCGGGCGGCGCTGGACTTCAGCGATCTGGAGCATCTGACCCTCCGGCTGCTCACCGAGGCGGACGGCAGTCCCCGGCCCCTGGCCCGGGAGCTGCGCAGCCGCTACGAAGAAATCCTCGTGGACGAATATCAGGACTGCAACCGGGTGCAGGAGCGGATCTTTCAGGCCCTGTCCCGGGACGGCACGAATGTCACCATGGTGGGGGACGTGAAGCAGTCCATTTACCGCTTCCGGCTGGCGGACCCCGGCCTCTTTCTGGAAAAGTACGCGGCCTATGCCGATGAGCCGGAAGCCGGGGAAGCGCGGCGGGTCATCCTGCCGGAAAACTTCCGCTCCGACCCCGGGGTGCTGGCTGCGGTGAATCAGCTCTTTTCCCGCATCATGAGCCGGGAGCTGGGGGAGCTGGATTACGGGGAGCGGGAAGCCCTGCGCCCCGGCGCGGAGCGCCCTGCCACTCCCGGTGCCTTCGAGCTGATCGCCCTGGAAACGGGGGAAGCGGAGCGCCTTGCCGCCGAGGCGGAGGCGGTGGCCGAGCGGATTTCCCGGCTCCTGCGCAGCGGCATGCGCGTCCCCGCCGGGGGCGGCGAGCGGCCCCTGGAAGCCGGGGACATCGCCATCCTCCTCCGGGCCACCCGGAACCGGGACAGTCTTTTTGCCGCAGCGCTGGAAGCCCGGGGCATCCCCGCCTTCTGCGTGAAGGCTTCCGACAGCCTCCGGGACCGGCGGGAAGTGAACTGGGCCATCTCCATCCTGCAGGTGGTGGACAATCCCCGGCAGGATATCCCCCTCATCGCGGCCCTGGAATGCCCCGTCTGGGGCTTTACACAGGATGAACTGGCCCGCATCCGCTGCCATGACCGGGAGGGGAGCTTTTACGACGCCCTCCTTGCCGCGGCGGAGGAGGGTGGGCGCTGCGCGGACTTCCTGCGCAGCCTGTCCGCCCTGCGTCTGGCGGCGGCGGACCTTTCCACGGAGCAGTTTCTGCGCCATCTCTACCGGGTCACGGGCCTGCCGGAGCTGGCCGAAGCCCGGCAGAGCGGCGCATCGGCCAATCTGGACCTGCTGCTGGAGCAGGCCATCCGCCTCAGCGGCAGCGGCAGCCGGGGCGTCTTCGGCTTCCTCAACCGCCTCCGGGAGGCGGAGCAGCGGGAAGCAAGTCCCCTCAGCGGCGCTGCGGGGGGCGGCAGCGGCGTCACCATCACCAGCATCCACGGCTCCAAGGGTCTGGAATACCCCGTGGTGCTGCTGGCGGACATGGGCAAGCAGTTCAACCGCAGCGACAGCCGCAAGAGCCTGCTCATCCATCCTCAGCTGGGCGCCGGGCCCCAGATCACCGACCGGGAGCGGGGCATCCGCTATCCGGGCCTTGCCCGGCTGGCCTGCGCCGCCAGGATCGACAACGAGACCCTTTCGGAAGAAATGCGGGTGCTCTATGTGGCCATGACCCGGGCAAAGCAGAAGCTCATCGTATTCTGTTCCCACAGCGACACGGAAAAGTATCTCGCCTCTCTGGAGGAGACGGCCCGGGCCCTGGAGCCTCAGGCTTTGGAAGACTGCAAAAGCCCCGGTGACTGGCTGCTGGCCACCGCCCTCCATCTGGAGGAGGCGGGGGACTGGCGCATCCGCCGGCTGCGCTTCGGCGAAGGGGAAGAAGCCGAGCGCCTGCCGGAGGAAGCGGAAGCTGCCGCTGCGGCGCAAAGCGTGCCGGAAGCCCTGGTCCGGGAAATCCGCGCCGCGCTGGACTGGCAGTACAGCCGCAGCGCGGACACCCGCCTCCCCTCCAAGCTCACCGCCACGGAGCTGAAGGGCGGCTTTGCCGCCCGGGAAGCGGCGGAAGGGGCCGAGCTTCTGCGCCCCGCCCTCCGCAGCCGGGATTTCCGGGCCCCCGCCTTTCTGCGGGAGGGGGAGCCGGAGGCCCAGGAACGGGGCACCGCCCTGCACCTTGCCATGCAGTATGCCGACCTGCACGCCTGCGTGACCCCCGAGGGGGCGGCAGAGCAGCTGCGTCTGCTGCGGGAAAGAAGGATGCTCACGCAGCGGCAGGCGGATGCGGTGGACCCGGAGCGCCTTACCCGCTTCTGCGTTTCCGACCTGGGGCAGCGGCTGCTGCAGGCACCTCATCTGCACCGGGAATTCAAATTTTCCCTGCTGCTGCCTGCCCGGCGCTTTGACAGCCGGGGCAGCGGCGAAATTCTCCTGCAGGGCGTCATCGACTGCTGGCTGGAGGAGAAAGACGGGCTCGTCCTGCTGGACTATAAGACCGACCGGGTGACGAAGGAAACGCAGCAGGCCCGGGCGGAACACTATGCCGGGCAGCTGGAAGCCTACGCCTACGCCCTGGAAGCCATTACGGGCAGGCCCGTGAAAGAGAAACGCATCTATTTCTTCGCCACCGGGGAAGCGGTGGCCCTGTAAGAAAGGAAGTGCATATATGAAGAAAGCGAAACTGCTGGACGGCGCCATGGGCACCGAGCTGATGAAGGCGGGCATTCAGCCCGGCTCCTTCTCCGAGGAAGTGAATCTCCTCCACCCTCAGGCGGTGCGGGAGATCCACCGGGCTTATGCCCGGGCGGGCAGCGACCTGCTCTACAGCTGCACCTTCGGGGCCAACGCCCTGAAAAGCCGGGGCGCCGATGTGTGTGCCGTGGTGCGGGCTGCCCTGGAAAACGTGCAGGCTGTCTGCGCGGAATTTGCCCCGGAAAAACCGGTGGAAGCCCTGCTGGACGTGGGCATGCTGGGTGAGCTGCTGGAGCCCTACGGGGAACTCAGCCAGGAGCGGGCCCGGGAACTGTACAGGGAAATTTTCCTCGCCGGGGAAGCCGCCGCGCGCATCGTGCTGGAAACCTATTTTGACCTGAACGAAGCCCTGCTGGCCCTGGAAACGGCCAAGAGCCTCTTCCCGGAAAAGCCGGTGTTCGTTACCATGACCTTCCGGCAGGGGGGCAGGACCCTCACCGGGGTGGATGTGCCCCTCATGGTCCGGGAGCTGGAGGCCGCCGGGGCGGACGCCGTGGGCATCAACTGCTCTCTGGGCCCGGTGGAAGCCCTGCCGCTGGCCCGGCTCCTGCGGGACTTCAGCCGGGTGCCCGTCATCGTCAAACCCAACGCGGGCATGCCCGACCCCAAAACCGGGGCCTATCCCATGGACCCCGGGGCCTTTGCCGAAGCCATGCTGCCCATTGTGGAGCTGGGCGTTGACTATGTGGGCGGCTGCTGCGGCACCAGCCCCGCCCATATCCGGGAACTTGCGAAGGTGATACAGTGAATGTGATCTTCATGCTGCTGACCCTGGCAGCGGCTCTGGCTTTCGCCATCCGGGCCTTTGACCCGGAGCCGGAGCATCTGCAGCCCCAATTGGGGCCCGACGGGCTGGAAGTGCGCAGCAGCCGCTTCCACGACCCTGCGCCCATGACGGGGACGGACCGGCGCTGCCTGCTCCTCCTCTGTGCCCTCTGCGCCCTCGTGTCCTTCCTGGGTCTGGGCCGCCGGGATACCCCCGAGAGCTGGCTGACCCTCCGGGCGGGAGAAAGCCGTACCGTGGCCCTGGCGGAGCCGGGGCGCATTGCCCGGGTGCAGCTCTTCTGCGGTCCGGATGTGGGCAGCTGGGAGCTGGAATACAGCGAAGACGGGGAAAACTGGAAGCCCGCGGGAGAACTGGTGCAGAACTATGTGGCAGTCCTCAAGTGGCAGGAGCTGGAGAACAGCCGCACTTCCCCCTCCTCCAGATACCTGCGCATCACCTGCCTGACCGGCCCCGCCACATTGGGGGAGATCGCCCTGTGGGACCGGGAGGGAAAGCGGCTGACGCCGGTGGACGCCGGCGCGCTGGGAGATGAGCAGGAATGCGTCCCGGAAGGGGAGCACTACCTCAACAGCAGCTATTTTGATGAAATTTACCATGTGCGCACCGCCTGGGAGCATATGGAGGGCGTGCGCCCCTATGAAGTGACCCATCCCCCGCTGGGGAAGCTGCTCATCTCTCTGGGCATGCGCATCTTCGGGGTCAACCCCTTCGGCTGGCGCTTTTCCGGGGTGCTGTTCGGACTGCTGATGCTGCCCCTGCTGTATCTGCTGCTGAAGAATCTCTTCGGCTGCACGGTGACGGCGGCCTCCGTCACGGCGGTCTTCGCCTTTGACTTCCTGCGCTTTACCCAGACGCGCATCGCCACCATCGATACCTACAGCGTCTTTTTCATCCTGCTCATGTATTATTTCATGTACCGCTATTTCACCCAGCCCTGGGATACGCCCCTGCGCAAAACCCTGCTGCCGCTGGGCCTCTGCGGCCTGAGCTTTGCCCTGGGCGTGGCTGCCAAGTGGACGGTGTTCTTCGCCGGAGCGGGTCTGGCCCTCATCTGGGCCGTCCGCCAGGGCCTGCGTCTGCGCTGGCAGCATGTGAACGGTGCCCGGGAGGAGGCGGTGCACTACCTGCTGCCCACGGTGCTGTGGAGCTGCGTGTTCTTCCTGCTGCTGCCGGTGCTGGTCTACTGCCTTGTGTACCTGCCCTACGGGCGGGCTGCCGGGGTGAAGCCCTTCAGCGGGGACTATTTCCGCATCATCACCGACAACATCGGCTATATGTACCGCTATCACAGCGGGCTGGAGGCCACCCATCCCTACGAATCCCGCTGGTGGCAGTGGATGCTGGACCTGAAACCCATCCTCTACTACCTGAAGAAGTATGACGACGGCACCAGGTCCGCCTTCGGCGCCTTCGGCAATCCCCTGTTCTGGTGGACGGGGCTGGCCGCCATGGTCTGCATGCTGGTGAAGGCCCTCCGGGGGGATAAGACGGCCCTCTTCATCCTCATCGGCTACCTCTCCTGCCTGCTGCCCTGGCTGCGGGTGACCCGCTGCGCCTTCATCTATCACTATTTTCCCTGCACCCCCTTCCTGGCCCTGGCTCTGGGCAGGCAGTGCAGCGAGCTCTGCCGCAAGGCGCGGCTGAGGCCCAAGGCCCGGGCCTTCGACCCCTGGGTGCCCGGCCTTGCCGCCGGCTGCATCCTCCTCTTTGCCGTGTTTTACACGGTGCTCACGGGGGTGGCCGCCCCGGCCCGCTTCCAGCACAATCTGCTGGGCTGGTTCCACTGGCCTTTCTGAAAAGCGAGATGCAATAATATAATAGTATATACAGTAAAAGGAGACGGACATCATGACCATTGCCATCGGAAGCGATCACGGCGGATTTGAACTGAAGCAGGAAATCATGGCCCATCTGACCCAACGGGGCTTTGAGGTGAAGGATTTCGGCACCTACAACGCGGAAAGCTGCGACTATCCCCAGTACGGGGAAGCGGTGTCCCGGGCTGTGGCTGCCGGAGAATATGAGCGGGGCATTCTGGTCTGCGGCACCGGCATCGGCATGTCCATGGTGGCCAACAAGGTCCCCGGCGTGCGCTGCGCCCTCAGCGGGGACTGCTTCTCCGCGGAGATGACCCGCCGCCACAACGACGCCAATGTGCTGGCCCTGGGCGGCCGGGTGCTGGGCGCGGGCCTTGCCCTGAAGATCGTGGACCTCTTTGTGGACACGCCCTTTGAGGGCGGCCGGCATCAGCGGCGCATCGACCTGATCGCCGCGGTGGAAGCGAAGCGGTGAAGCAGCGGGTCTACCGCAGCGGTCGGCTGCGGCAGCTGCCCGGGGTGCTCTGCGGCATTCTGGCGGCCCTCCTGCTGGCGGCAGTCCTGCTCTTTTTCCTCCTGCGCAGCTGGACGGAGTATGACGAAGCCGGTGCCGCCCACATCCGCTTCCCCTGGTCCGACAGCCGGGAGGAAGCAGAGGAAGCGTAAAGGACGGGAGGAGGGAGGTGCCCCGTTTCGGGACCCTCCCTCCTCCCGATGCTTTTTTTCGTCCGGGTGGAAAAAGGCGGCAGCCCTGTGCTATCATAGGAAAAAAGCTCCCCGCCGCCCGGGGAAGAAGGAGGCCGGCATGTCCGGAAAAAAACGTTTCACGCTGTTCACGCTGTTCATGCTGCTTTGCATGCTCCTTTGCTGTGCCTGCGGCATCATCACCTATACCCCGCCGCAGCCCACGCCCGAGCCTGCAGCGGAGCTGACGCCGCAGCTCCCGCTGCAGCCCACGCCCGAGCCGCCCCGCTTCACCGTGGAATTCGACCCGGCGGAAGTGTTTCCCGACGAGGCCGCCCGGCAGGCGGCTGAGATCCTCGACCCTGCCATCCGGCAGGCGGTGGCCCTCCTGAACAGTATGAAAGAGGAGGACCGCTATGTGGTGCTGGAGCGGGATTATACTTCCGAGCCCCTGGCCCGGGACAGCCTGACGGACCCGCTGGCGCTGGAAATTTACGATACGGTGCTGGAAGCCGCCCGGCAATACGGGGATTATTACTATTACGAGCTGGATTACGGTGAGGGCTTCTTTTCCAGCTACGCCACCGCTTTTGACGCCCTGAAGCTGGATCACCGGGATCTCTTCCTCTCCTTTGACGGGAGCTTTTCCGGCTATGACTATACGCCCGGCTACTTCATGCCCGGGGACTGGCTCGATGAAATGTGTGAGGACCGGGAGGCCGTCCGGGCGGCGGCGGAGGTTTTCCCCCGGGCAGTGGACCGCATCTTTGAAAAGATGCCCGTGGGCCTCAGCAACTATCAGAAGTGCTGCTACTTTGCCTTTGTTATCGCCGCCGCGACGGAGTACGATGACGACTTTGAGACACTGGCGGATCCCTTCCAGGAGTACAACACCCTGCTGGAGGGTATTGCCGTCTGCCAGGGTTATGCCCGCAGCCTGGCGTGGCTCTGCCGCCGGGCGGGCATCGACTGCACCTACTGCTCCGGCACGGTGGAATTCGGCGAGGCGGAGCACGCCTGGAACCGCATCGGCACCGAAACGGGCAGCGTGTACATGGATGTCACCTGGTTTGACCGGGACGGCCTGGAGGAAGATTGGCGGGCCGGAGCGCGGGAACACCTGTTTATGCTGCCGGAGGATCTGGAGTTTTACGGCTATGCCGTGGAGTGGGAGAGATAAGGCACAGCCGGCAGGGCCGGTAAAATTTGCAATTTTGGAGTAATGATGGAAAAAAAGCTTGTCTGACGCGGGATTTCTGATAGAATAAGATAGGTATAGTATAATACCCGAGATATCACCCGGATAAGGAGGCGCGGATATGAGAGCATTTGGCGGATGGCAGGTCGGCAGCTTTGACGCTGCTGCGGCACAGGCGATCGCGGATGCAGGCTGCTGCAAGAGGCTGACGGCTGCGCTTCTCAATGCCCGGGGGATCACGGGCCCCGCAGAAGCCGTGGAATTTCTCCGGGAGGACGAGGGCCTCCTCTGCGACCCCATGACCATGGCGGACATGGACAAGGCCGTGGCGCGCATTCGCAGGGCCCTGGCGGAGGGGGAGCATGTGGCGGTCTACGGCGACTATGACGTGGACGGGCTCACCGCTTCCGCCCTGATGACCGACTGGCTGCAGAGGCAGGGGCTTCGGTGTGAAACCTATGTTCCCGAGCGCCTCACCGAGGGCTACGGCATCAGCGAGGAAGCCCTGCGCTATCTGCAGGGTCTGGGCGTCACCCTCATCGTGACGGTGGACTGCGGCGTGACCGCCGTGGAGCAGGTGCGCCTTGCCCGGAGCATGGGCATCGACCTGGTGGTAACGGACCACCATGAATGTCAGGGGGAACTCCCCGAAGCCGCCGCGGTGGTGGACCCCCGGCGGAAGGACTGCCCCTATCCCTTCAAGGGCCTTGCCGGTGTGGGCGTGGCCTTCAAGCTGCTGTGTGCCCTGGAGGGGCCGGAGCAGGTGGGCGCGCTCCTGGAGCGCTACGCGCCCCTGACGGCCATGGGCACCATTGCCGACATCATGCCCGTCACCGGGGAAAACCGGGTGCTCATCCGCCTGGGCGTGCTGGGTCTGCGCCGGCAGGCCATCCCGGGTCTGGACAGCCTGATGAAGGCCATCAATGTGGATAAAAGCCGCATCAGCGGCACGGATATCAGCTTTTCTCTGGTGCCCAAGCTCAACGCCGCCGGGCGCATGGGCCGGGTGCGCACCGCCTTCGACCTGCTCATGGAGCAGGACAGCGCCGAGAGCGACCGGCTGGCGCTGGAGCTGTGCAATATGAATACCGAGCGGCGCAACGTGGAGAACCGCGTGTTCGAAGAAGCCCGGGAAATGCTGGGCGAAGCCCGCAATCTGGAGAAACCCATCGTCCTTGCTTCCGAAAACTGGCATCACGGTGTCAGCGGCATCGTGGCCTCCCGGCTGGCAGACCGCTACGGCGTACCCGCCGTGGTCATCTGTCTGGAGGGGGAGGAAGGCCGGGGTTCCTGCCGGAGCTATGGCGGTTTTTGCATTTTTGACGCGCTGGAAGCGGCCAGCGAGGAGCTGACCACCTTCGGCGGCCATGAGATGGCGGCCGGTCTCACCCTCCGCCGGGACCGGGTGGACGCCCTGCGGGAGAAGCTGGGCGAGTATTATATGGAAACGGAGGGAGAACGCCTGCAGCCCCGGCTGCCGGTGGACTTCTGCGTGGAGGATCTCGGCCTCCTGAGTCTGGATGAGATCGACGCGCTGAAGCGCATGTCCCCCTGGGGCGTGGGCAATCCCCCGCCCACCCTCTGCCTGCGGGATATGCGGATCGACTCCCTGGTGCCCATCGGGGGCGACAGGCATCTGAAGATGCGCATCTCCCGGGGCGGCTTCCGCTTTGACTGCGTGTGGTTCGGCGTCAGCGTCCGGGAGCTGGGGATGCAGCAGGGGATGCAGGTGGACCTGGCCTTTGAGCCGGGCATCAACGAATTCCGCGGGAGCCGCTCGGTGCAGCTGCTGCTGCGGGATGTGCGTCCCGCCCGGCAGCCGGACAATCCGGGCCTGCAGCTGGCCCGGCGCTTCCTGGCAGGGGAGCGGATGCAGCCCATGGAAAACGCCATGCTCCTGCCGGAGCGCAGCGAATTCGGCCGCGTCTGGCGGCACATCAGCCAGCGGGCCCGGCGCTTTGCCGAGGAGCCGGAGACCCTGCTGCCGGACATCGCCCTCCGGGCGGGGGTCCGGGGTCTGGGGCGGGTGCTCATCTGCCTGCAGGTCTTTGACGAGTTGGGCCTCATCCGCCTGAAGGAGACGGAGGACGGCTGCTTTGATATCAGTATCCCCCGCTTTTCCGGAAAAGCGGATCTGAATTCCTCCAAAATACTGCAAAGGCTTCGGTGAACGCATGGCAATGGAGCAAATGGACGTGATCCTTCCCCAGGAGGCGGAGCCTGTCCGCCCCGATGAGGTGGAAGAACAATATCTGAAACTGGAACAGCGGGTGCTGGCCTACAACCCCTCGCTGAATACCGCCCGGCTGCGTCAGGCCTACGAGTACGCCCGGGACAAGCACAGTACACAGCTGCGGAAGGACGGGACACCCTTTGTGACCCATCCCATCGCAGCTGCGATGGCCTGTGCGGAGATGGGGCTGGATGAGGACAGCCTGGTGGCCTGCCTCCTCCACGACACGGTGGAGGATACCGACGCCACCAACGAGGAGGTCACCCGCCTCTTCGGCGCGGATGTGGCTCTGCTGGTGGACGGCGTCACCAAGCTGACCCGGGTGGTCTACACCAGCAAGGAAGAGGCGCAGATGGAGAATCTGCGCAAAATGCTCATAGCCATGAGCAAGGATATCCGGGTCATCCTCATCAAGATCGCCGACCGGCTCCACAATATGCACACCATGAACTTCC
>JAZSQG010000084.1:0-1781 GCA_045537855.1 Oscillospiraceae bacterium | reverse complement strand
AGATCTCGCGGGAGATCTGCCCGGCATTTATATGCGGCATCCGTCAGATACTTGCAGAGATATATATTGACGCACAACGACAAATGATATATAATAATTAATATGTATTATCTCATAATGAAGAGGCCGGGTTGTGAAAATCAGAAAGGGGTGCTTCGTTCATGGGAAAGCTGTCTGGGCCGGCGCAGGCCGGGGAAGCGTATGACTTCGTGGGAGAATACCGGGAGGGACTCGCGTATGTGCGCAGTAATCTCCTGGAGTTCCGGGTGGGCTTCATCGACGAACAGGGGGAGCTGGTCATTCCGCTGGACTACTTCGGCCGCGTCACGGTGGACGGGCGGGAAAGATTTGTGCATTTTCCCTTTTTCAGTGAGGGGCTGGCTGCCCTCCTGAATGCGGAGGGGAAATTCGGCTATATCGACCGCTTTAACCGCACGGTCATCCCCTTTGTCTACGATGCTGCGTGGCCTTTTTCTGATGGGATCGCCCGGGTGCGCCTGGGGGAAGAAGAGGGCTGTATCGACAAGCAGGGCACCGTGGTCGTGCCGTTTATGAAGCCTGCCGACTGAAGTAATAGTGAAGCGTGAATAGGTAAGAAGTAAAGCCGGCGTCTTTCTGACTGAAAGACGTCGGCTTTTTGTGTTTTGCCAATATGACGAAGCATCGAAAAACCAAATCGAAGCCCAGCGCAGCGGGTTCGATTTGGAAAGGAGGAGCAGCGGCCTGAGTGCGCGATGACTTTTAACAAAAAAAGTCGTCGCAAGCGATAGAAAGCTTGCGACGACGTGGCGGAGAAGCCGGGATTTGAACCCGGGCGCGGCTCAACACCGCCTACTCCCTTAGCAGGGGAGCCCCTTCGGCCACTTGGGTACTTCTCCATAGCTCCGAAGCTTATTTAAGATAGCATAGCTTTTCCAACTTGTCAAGTATCAATTCCGGAGCTGAGGGGAGAAATTTGCTCATTTCAGGTACGGAGCCAGGAATTTTTCCACTTCTGCGTAATAACGCTCCCGCTCGGCCAGGGCACTGGCCCCGTGTCCGGCGGTCTCACAGGTGAAAAGGTGCTTTTCGGAGGCGCAGGCATCGTAGGCGGCCTTGCCCATGTCATAGGGCACCAGCCGGTCCTTTTGCCCGTGGGAGAAGAAGATGGGAAGCTCCGTCTGCTTCAGGTATTCCAGAGCGTCCGCCTTGCCGGGCCATACGCCGCTGGTGAGGCGGACATAGAGGCAGCCCAGCTGCAGCAGGGGAAAGCTGCGCATGCGCAGATAGTTTTTTACAATGTGCTTCAGAATGGCCTTGACGGAGGTATAGCCGCAGTCGCACACCAGGGCGCGGACGCTTTCCGGCATGGGCGTGCCTCCGTGGGCCTGATCCAGCGCATGGAAGAGGGTGGCGGAGCCCATGCTCACGCCCCCCAGGACGAGCTTGCAGCCCGGCCCCATCAGCTCCGTGAGCTTCTGGGCCCAGCGGCGGCAGTCTTCTCCCTCCCGGAGGCCCAGGGCAGTATGCTCGCCCCCGCTTTCCCCATAGCCCCGCTGCCAGGGCAGCAGGACGCCGTAGCCCTTCTGGGCGGCCCAGCGGGCGGAAACGGCCCCATCGTTCTGGGGGCGGCTGCCATAGCCGTGCATGAGCAGCAGGGCGATGCTGCAGCCCTTCCGGGGGGGCAGCCAGAGGGCTTTGAGGCTCAGCCCGTCGGCACTCTGGATGCTCACTTCCTGCCAGTTCTGGGCATAGACCCAGTCCACCGCGGGACGGATGATGTCCCGGTAAGCAAACCACTC
>JAZSQG010000360.1:0-5175 GCA_045537855.1 Oscillospiraceae bacterium | reverse complement strand
CTTGGCTCACAGAACGACATGGCTACGATCCGACTTGGCGCTCTGGATGCCCATGGGTTCCGGGGCGGTGAGATACGGAAGCCCCGCTTCCTCCATGGCTTTGGCCATGAGATGGGCCCCATCCCCCAGCAGGACGGCTTCTTCCGTAAGTTCCGGCAGCAGCTCCGCGATGGCCATGGCCCGGTCCTCCGCCAGACGGCGGGGGACGCCGCCCTCCATGCGGAAGAGGCCGCAGTAGACCTGGCTGCGCCGGGCGTCCATGCAGCAGCAGATGAGCTTCCCTTCATAGGCCCCGGCCTGCCAGGCCATGGCTTCCAGGGTGGAAACGCCGCAGCAGGGCTTCATGAGCCCCCACATGAGGCCCTTGGCCGCCGCCACGCCGATGCGCACCCCGGTGAAGCTGCCGGGACCCCGGGCCACGGCGATCAGGCCCACTTCCCCCAGCTCTGCCCTGCATCTTTTCACCAGGTTTTCCGCCATGGGCAGCAGGGTCTCGGAATGGGTCAGGCCGCAGTTCTGCAGATACAGGCCCACGCAGCGCCCATCCTCCCAGAGGGCGGCGCTGGCGGCTTTGGCGGTGGATTCCAGTGCCAGGATCTTCATACTTCTTCCTCCAGGCTGATGCGGCGGCTCTGTTCGTCCAGGCGCTCAATGCGCACCCGGATGAGACGCCCCGTCACCTCCGACAGGGCCTTTTCCACGTTCTCGCTCCACTCCGTGGCGCAGACGCCGCCCCGCTCCAGATAGTCCTCCCAGCCGATGTCGAACAGCTCCTCCGGGCCGGAAAGACGGTACATATCAAAGTGAAACAGGCTGAGCCTGCCGGGATATTCGTTGACGATGGTGAAGGTGGGACTGCTCACCGGCTCCGTGACCTCCAGACCCCGGGCAAGCCCCCGGACAAAGGCGGTTTTTCCCGCCCCCAGGTCCCCGTAAAGGGCCACCACATCCCCGGGCTGCAGACGCAGGGCCAGGGCTTCGCCCAGTGCCTCCGTCTCCCGGTCGGAGCGGCTGATTACGCTCTCCATTTCTTCCTCTCCCATCCTGATTGACATTCGTAGTATTATAGCATAGGGCCCTGTCTTTTTCAATTCCATATTGTCAGGGCCTGTTAAAAATGCTATGATGCGGGGTAGAATACACAGGAAGGAGGTACAGGTATGAAGCGGCTGCTGAAAGCCTTTCTCGGCTGGGTCCGGATGTCGGATACCCTGCTGCTCCTGCTGTGCCTGCTGGCCTCCGGCTTCGGCCTGGTGCTCATTTACAGCGCCACCAGAAGCTATGAAAGCGCCCGGTATATGACGGTGCAGATCGCCTCGGTGGTCCTGGGGCTGGGTCTCTTTTTCTTCCTGAGCATCCTGGATGTGGACATCCTCACCAAGCACTGGTATGTGCTGCTGGCTTTCAACGTGCTGCTTCTGCTGGTGCTGAAGCTCTGGGGCGTGGAGGGCGACACCGGCAACCGCAGCTGGCTGCGCTTTCTGGGCGTGGGCATCCAGCCTTCGGAGGTCATCAAGGTCAGCTTCGTGCTGCTCCTGGCCCGGCAGCTGGAGGGGCTGCGGGATTCCCGCTGGGGCCTCAACGGGGTGGCCAGCGTAGCCCAGCTGGTGATGCATGTGGGCCTGATGTTCGGCCTCATCGTGGTCATCAGTGCCGACCTGGGCAGCGCCCTGGTCTTTCTGGTGATCTTCGCCGCCATGTGCTTTGCCGCGGGGCTGAGTCTGGTGTGGTTCCTGGCGGCCATCGCCCTCTGCGGGGCGCTGACGCCGCTATTGTGGACAAACTTCCTCAGCGATTATCAGAAAAACCGCATCCTGGCCCCCTACTTCCCGGAGCTGGTGGACCCGGACGGGCTGGGCGTCACCTGGCAGGCCAACCAGAGCAAGGTGGCTCTGGCCTCCGGCGGCTTCAGCGGGCAGGGCTATCTTCAGGGAGTCAAGTCCCAGTCGGAGCTGCTGCCCTTCAAGCACACGGACTTCATCTTCTCCGTGGCGGGAGAGGAGCTGGGGCTCCTGGGCTGCCTTGCCATCGTGCTGCTGCTCACGGTGCTCATCCTCCGGGTGCTGTATGTGGGCCTGCGCTCCGGCAGCTATATGGACATGCTCATCTGCGTGGGCTTTTCCGCCCAGCTCACCTTTCAGGCTTTTGAAAACATCGGCATGTGCGCCGGTCTCACCCCGGTCATCGGCATCACCCTGCCCTTCTTCAGCTACGGCGGTTCCAGCATGATCACCTGCTTTGCCGCTATGGGCGTGGTCTCGGGCATCCGCCTGCGCAGCAGGCGCAGCAAGCTCAGTCACCGTCTGCGATGAAGGGCGTCTGCTTCCAGTCCCGGTCTCCGGCGCGCTGCACCCGGTCCGGGAAGCCAAGTGCATACAGTCCGCAGGCCCGGGCTTCCAGTCGGAAGACCGGGTCATCCTTTCCCCGGGCGGGCTTGGTGATGACCGGCAGAGTCGGCTCCGCCTGCCGCAGCAGCTCCCGCCCCCGGCCGTTCATGGCCAGCAGGCGCAGATAGCCCGGGTCCTGCCGGGCAAGGCCCCCCTCCAGCCCCAGAAAGGCCGCCATGAGCATCCGACGCACCCGGGCGGCGGGGTAGCGTTTGGTTGTGGCTTCCCGCACCAGCTGCTCCATGCTGCAGGCACTGCGGCACAGGCGCATCAGGCGCTTTTCCAGCCCTTCCGTGGCATCCGGCACCCGGGCCCAGTCTTCTTCCTCCAGGCAGCGCAGGCGGGCGAGGATGGCCCCCTCGAGACTTTCCATTCGCACAGGCCCCCGGCCCTGCCGGGCTTCCTCCCGGAAAACTTCCGCCGCAGCCTCCGGCAGATGGGAAAGGAAATCCGGCCTGCGGCGCAGGCTGGAAGCGGGGGCAAAGTCCCCGGAGCGGGGGATGGCCACCGGCTCCATGCTGCTGCCGCACCCTTCCAGAGCCAGGAGATATTCCAGAGCCAGGATATCGTTTCGCCGCTCCAGTTCCGGGAGCGCTTCCCCGCTGAGGCGCTGGGCCGCCCGCTGCCGGGCAAGGGCATAGCCCGCGCCCCGCTCCAGTTCTTCCCGGATGAGACTGTCCAGCTCAGGCCGGCGCAGGAGCGCCGCCAGCTGCCGCAGGCGGGCAAGGTCCCCGCTTTCGCTGCCGAAGCAGAGGCAATCCACACTGCCCAGGGCATGGAGCAGCTTCACACCGCCCCGGGCAAAGTCCCCGGCGGAGGCCATGGCCCAGGGCAGAGGCAGCTCCAGCACCAGATCCGCCCCGCAGGCCAGCGCCGCCCGGGCCCGGGCATGCTTGTCAAAGAGGGCGGGCTCCCCCCGCTGCACAAAGCAGCCGGACATCACCGCCGTGATGCAGCAGTCCTGCCCGAAGGCTTCCCGAATCTTCTCCAGCTGCCACGCGTGGCCCCGGTGGAAGGGATTGTATTCTGCAAGCAGTCCGATTTTTTTCATAAAAACCCCGAATTTTCCAGAAAAGTGTTGAGAAACAAAAAACGCTGATATATAATAGTTTGGTTATCATCGAATCTTTCCTGTCGGAAGCTGCCGTACAGGCAAAGCCTCCGGGGAAATCATACCACACATTTGAAAGGAAATGAAAGCAGACATGAAAATTCTGGTCATCAATGCGGGCAGCTCCTCTCTGAAGTACCAGGTCTTTGACATGGTGGACGAGTCCGTCCTGTGCAAGGGCGTTTGCGAACGCATCGGCATCGAGGGCAGCTTCATGACCCACAAGCATGCCGACGGCCGCAAGCAGGAATATCACGAGCCCATGAAGAACCACGGCGACGCCATCCAGCTGGTGTTCCGCGCCCTCACCGATCCCGAGATCGGCGTCATCAGCAGCATGAGTGAGATCGGCGCTGTGGGCCACCGCGTCCTCCACGGCGGCGAGAAGTTCACCGCCTCCACCCTGGTCACCGAGCCCGTGAAGGCCACCATCCGGGAAGTCATTCCTCTGGGCCCCCTCCACAACCCCGCCAACCTGGCCGGCATCGAGGCCTGCGAAGAGGCCATGCCCGGCGTGCCTCAGGTGGCCGTGTTCGATACCGCCTTCCACCAGACCATGCCCCCCGAAGCCTACATGTATGCGCTGCCCTATGAGTATTACAAGGACTACATGGTCCGCCGCTACGGCTTCCACGGCAGCAGCCACCGCTTCATTTCCGGCGAAGCCGCCCGCTATCTGGGCCGCGAGAACGATCCCGAGCTGAAGGTCATCACCTGCCATCTGGGCAACGGCTCCAGCTTCGCCGCTGTCAAGGGCGGCAAGTGCATGGACACCAGCATGGGCATCACCCCGCTGGAAGGCATCCCCATGGGCACCCGTTCCGGCAGCCTGGACCCCGCCGTCCTGGAGTATATCATGGACAAGACCGGCATGGACATCCACGAGATGACCAACGTTCTGAATAAGAAGAGCGGCATGCTGGGCGTCTCCGGCAAGTCCTCCGACTTCCGGGATCTGGAAGCCGGCCAGGCCGAGGGCGACGAGCGCTGCATCCTGGCTCTGAAGATGTTCTGCTATCAGGGCAGCAAGCTCATCGCTTCCTACGCGGCTGCCATGGGCGGCGTGGACTGCATCGTCTTCACCGCCGGCGTGGGCGAGAACGACGCCCCCGTGCGTGCCGCCATGGTGGAGCCTCTGGGCTTCATGGGCGTCAGCATCGACCCCGAGCGCAACAACGTCCGCGGCCAAATCGCCGAGCTGAGCCCCGAAGGCGCCGCCGTGAAGGTTCTGCTCATCCCCACCAACGAAGAGCTGGTCATCGCCCGGGATACCCAGGACATCGTCAACGCTCTGTAAATTTCCCCAATATAAACAAGATTCGCCGGACAGAAGCATCTGTCCGGCGAATTTTTTATGTTCTTCAGCCCAGATAATGGCTCATGGCGAGCATCAGGCAGAAGCCCGCCAGCAGGAAATAGGTGGCCCCCCGCTCCCCGCCGTGGGCGTGGGTCTCGGGGATCATCTCGTCCCCGATGACGTAGAGCATGGTGCCCCCGGCAAAGGCCAGGGCAAAGGGCAGCACCGCGCTGGAGAGAGACACGGCGAAGTAGCCCAGAAGGGTGCCCAGCACCTCCACCACGCCGGTCATCAGCGCAAGGAAGAGGGTGCGCTTCCGGGGCATCCCCGCCGCCAGCATGGGGCCGATGATGACCATGCCCTCGGGAATGTTCTGCAGG
>JAZSQG010000057.1:0-2231 GCA_045537855.1 Oscillospiraceae bacterium | reverse complement strand
GAGATTTAGTCTTTCTGGGGCACGGAGCCCTCCGCCAGATTCAGGTAGTGGAGAAGGGAGATCTGCTGCCATTCGGGAATTTCAGCATCGAAGCTGTATTCCGGCCAGCGGATCACCGTCTCCCGGCCCAGACTCAGGAGCCGGAATTCTCCCCGCTCCGGGTCAAAGGGCACACCGCTGTCCGCGGCGATGCGCACCGGGTCCTTCCCCGCCAGCCGCTGACGTGCGGTGGCCATCATCCGATCATAGGCGCTGCTGTTCTGCTGCATCACGCTGCCTCCCCTTTCCCGGGCATTGTTTTCTGCGTCATTTTACCACGAAACCCCGCCCCCTGCAACACGCTCTCCCTTCCCCCGCCACCTCTTACCTCTTACCTCTTCACTCTTCACTCTTACCTATTACCTACTCCGTCCTCCCTCCGCAGCGCAGCGGCGCAGCCCGCAGATTCTCAAAAACCGGGATTCTATCTCTGTTTCGGTTTTTGACTCTCCGCCGCGTTTCGTTTATGGTAAAGGCACAAGGCGCCTTGAACCCAAAGAAAGGGGAACAACCAATGGATAAAAATCAATTTGCCGCCAACCTCAGCGAGGCCCGGAAGTGCCGGGAGCTGACCCAGAAGCAGGTGGCGGAAGCTCTGGGCATTTCGGACAAAACCTACTCCAAGTGGGAGACCGGGGAGACGGAGCCGGGCATCGAACAGCTCTGCCGTCTGGCGGAGTATTACGGCCTCTCCCCCGCCGCCTTCTTCGCTTCGGAGGCGGCGGAAAGCCCCAGCCCCATCCGGGCCGGGCTGAAGACCCTGCCCGCCTCCCGGGCGCCGCTGCGCTGCCGGGAGATCATGGACGAAGCCTTTGAAGGCCTCCGGGACAATCTGCAGTGGGCCATGGAGCACGCAGACGGCCCCATCCCCGACCCGGCGGAGCAGCTCCAGGCGCCCCCGGCGCCGGAAGTGCCGGATGCCGGCTGCTTCGACATGGCAGGTGCTCTCTTCCTGCGCCACTGGGGCCGGGATGCAGACCTGCGCCTGCTGCTGATGCCCAATGAATCCGGCGACGGCTGGCTGCCGGAGGATGCACCGGAGCTCTCCGCCCTTTTCCGGGCCTGCGCCGATACGGCACTGCTGACTTTCCTCCTGCGCAGTCCCCGGGGGGAATATTACACGGCGGAGTATCTGGCCGCGCAGTGCGGCATGCAGCCGGAGGAAGCGGCAAAAAGCCTGAACACCCTCTGCGACTTCGGTCTTTGCTTCCGGCAGAGCGCGGAGCTGGCCCGGGGCCCCCGGGAGCTGTATCAGCAGGGGGATACCCGCATGCTCCGGGGGATTCTGACCCTTGCCCACCTGCAGCTGGAGCTGAAGCGCAGCATCGAAGCGCGGCGAAAGGGGGCGCAGCAGGGATGAGTCTCGGCGAAAACATCCGCAAGGCCCGTCTGGAGCTGGGCATGACCCAGGAGCAGCTGGGGCAGCTGTTGGGCATGGCACCCCAGACCGTCTCCAAGTGGGAGCGGGAGGAGAGCATGCCGGATGCGGCCCTTCTGCCGCAGCTGGCCGATACCCTGCACTGCTCTCTGGACCGGCTCTTTGAGCGCAAAAACCCGGAATACCGGGATGCCGCCCTGATGGCGGCGGACTGGCTGCGCAGTCAGCCCGCCGGTGAGCGCTGGCAGGCTGCCCTCCGGCTGGCCCGGGTGCTGCAGTCGGTGCTGGCGGGCCTCTGGGAGCTGCCCGTTCCCGATGTTCCGGCCTATCTGGAGGAAAGCGGGCAGCTCTTCGGCATGGTGGCTTCCGAGGGCGGCATTTCCCTGTCCTCCCGCAGCCCGGAGCTGCCGTATTTCACCCTGCTGCCGGAACCGGCGGAGGGTTGGGGCCCGGTGCTGGAAGCAGACCGCGCCGCCTTCTGGGAGGCGCTGGCCCACCCCGGGGTGCGCCGGGTGCTGCCGGGTCTGCTCCGGGGCGAGCTGCCGCAGCTGGTGGCCCGGGAGCGCTTTCTGGCGCACTTTGACCCGGAGGAGCCGGAGGAGACCCTCCGGGGACTGGAACAGCTGCAGCTGCTGCATCGGCAGCGCGTCCGCATCGACGGCGTGGAAACGGAGCTCTGCAGCATCCACCCCCGTCCCCAGCTGCTGCAGCTGCTCCTGCTGGGCGCCGCCCAGCGTGAAGGCAGCGGCTTTGCCGCCTATCCCCGCACGAGCCCCTTCCTGCGGCAGCGCCGCTGACCCGTCCCCCGCACCCT
>JAZSQG010000146.1:0-8443 GCA_045537855.1 Oscillospiraceae bacterium | reverse complement strand
GCAAACAGCGCAAGAACCATAAGCAGGGCGAGCAGCAAAGCGATCGTCTTCTTCAATGCAATTACTCCTTTCTCTCTTGCGAATTATGTAGAAAACTGCCGAGTAATTATAACCAAAGATACAGAAGAAAACAAGGGCTTTTTTTCATAATGCTCTATATATATTGTAAAAGTGTAGTGTTCTGATATTCTGCGGCCCTTTCTGCATGCAAACTGTCGATGTGGAAGCCTTTTTCCTAAAAAAGGAAAAATCGGCAGAAAAACTGCCGATTTTCAGGGAAAAGAAACATTTAAAAATCTGCTCGGGCGTTCCGTTATACATCGCATATGGCGCGGATAATGTGACCGGCCATCATCAGTCCTGCTGCGGAAGGCACCCAACTGACACTGCCGGGGATGCTGCGGCGGCCTTCCGGCGGCGCTTCGTCCGTAGTCCCCGGGCTGTGAGGCTGCCCCGGCGCCCAGAGGACCTGACAGTGGTCGATACCCCTGCTGCGCAGCTCTTTGCGTACCACCCGGGCGAGGGGATCGTCCCGGGTCTTGGATATGTCGGAAATGCGGAATCCCTCCGCGCTGAGGCGGTTGCCGGTGCCAAGACAGCTGAGAATGGGGATGCCCCTCGCCTGGGCAGCCTGGATCAGGTCCAGCTTGCAGGTGACCAGGTCGATGGCGTCCAGAATGTAGTCATAGTCGGGCTTGAGGAGCATTTCCCGGGTTCCGGCTTCATAGCGCATTACAAGAGACTGTACCCGGATATTGGGGTTAATGTCCAGGGCCCGCTCCGCCATCACCTGAGCCTTGGGGCGGCCCAGGGTGGAGTGAAGTGCCAGCAGCTGTCTGTTGATGTTCGTTTCGCTGATGCAGTCAAAGTCCACCAGCGTCAGCGCGCCGATACCGCCCCGGGCCAGTGCTTCCGCTGCCCAGGAGCCCACGCCTCCCAGTCCAAACACTGCCACATGGGCATTTTTCAGTTTTTCCATTGCCTCGCTGCCGAGCAGGGCTTCCGCCCTGAGAAAGGAATCGCCTGCCATATATGCCTCCTGTCTGAAAAACAGGCGCGGAAGCCGCGCCTGTTCCTGTGTGTTCACATTGCCTCTGCGGGAGGCTCCTGCGTGTCTTCCGGTTCCTGCCAGTACACCATCTTGTTATAGAACGCTGTGTAGAGCAGGGCAATGGAAGGCATTTTCCAAAGGGAGAGAATGCCGCCGGTTGCAGCGTTTGCCAGAAAGGCAATGCCGTAGGGGAAAATCATGCTCAGATCCAGCTTGAACAGCTGCATCCGTTCCCCTTTCATAAGCTTTCGGGACTGCTTCATACATTGGAGAGGGCCGTATTCGGGATGCTCCGCCAAAACAAAGAAACTGAGCCTCCAGTTGTAGAACAGCAGTATGCCGGGGAAAATCAGCAGATAACTGGCAAGGGTGCAGCCTATTTCGTAAACAAAGGCGATGACGAATACCTTCCAGAAAACATTGAAACGTTCGGAAAGCGTGTGCCAGCTGTAGCCTTCGCCCCGGCTGGCCCTCAGGGAAGCCAGCAGCCATCCGGCCGTGACGGTTTTTCCAAGGAAGGACAGCAGCAGTACAAAAGCCAGACAGCCGCCCAGGCGGCGGGTGAAGGGGGGAAGCTCAAAATTTCCGGCCATCACATACTGATTTGCGGCAGAGAACCATTCGTATACCGGAGTCTCCAGCTGATAAATGACCAGATTCAGCACGGCCAGAATGGCGGCATAGATGAGGAACACTTTCAGATAGCCGGGACCTGCGCGCAGCGCGGCCCTTCTGGCCAGTTCCTTATATTCCAGAACAGAATTCATTGTGCGTCCTTTCTCAGCGGTTGAAACGGTTCATGGCGCTGTCCATCCCATCGGCAATAATGGCCTCCACCGCCTTAACGGCGGTTTTGGCGGCATCATGGATGCAGTTGTATTCCGCATCGCTGATGCGGCCGATGACCCAGTCGATAACATCATAATCGGGATGCGGCGGCGCGCCCACGCCGATCTTGACCCGGGGATAGTCCCTGGTGCCCAGACGCTGGGTGATGTGCTTGATGCCGTTGTGCCCGCCATCGGAACCGCCGCGCTTGATGCGCAGCTTCCCGGCGGGGAGGGCGATGTCGTCATGCACCACGATGATGCGCTCCGGCGGGATCTTGTAGAAGCTGGCGGCGGGCTGCACCGAGTCGCCGCTGAGGTTCATATAGGTCTGGGGCCGCAGAAACAGGACCGACTCACCGCCCAGTTCTCCGACGTCGGTGAAGGCAGAGAATTTCAGCCTGTTTGTGCGGATCTTGCTGCTGTCCTCCAATGCGTCGCAGGCCAGCCAACCTGCATTGTGCCTGGTGCGCTGATACTTTGTTCCGGGATTTCCCAGGAAGCAGACGATCCAGGTGGGAGCCGCAGTTTTCTTAAAAAACAAAAAGAACACCTCTTTTGCGGAAGTGTACCACAAAAGAGGTGGATTTGCAATGCTGCCATAGCCGCCTTTCCGGGCGGCGTTTTACAGATAGGGGAGCAGGTCGTTGAAAAAGGCCTGTTCCGTGCTGATGAGCTGGTTGGCCAGATCCTTCCCCACAGGCTCCGACGCAGCATAACGGTTGCGGTAGCGGGAAACACTGCGGATGCCCATGGCGCAGCCCTCGGCCATCATGTCTGCGCATTTGCCGGTGTCGCTGCCGGTGCTCAGCTTGAGGCCGGTGGAAATTTCCATAAAAAGCTTGCCTGCAGGGCTGGGCTCCTTGTCATCGAAGCCGCTGTCCGTGAGGAGCTGGCGGCACCGGTCGCCGATCTGGCTGTGTCGGTGGTAATAATCCTCCAGCAGGTCGCAGAGGGGCTTGTGCTTCACATAGTCCTTGACCTGCAGGATGCTGTTGACGGCGGTCTTACAGCCCGCGTCCACATTTTGCAGAAGATTTACTGTATCCTGATTCATTTTCTTCCCTCCCTCTCTTACAGTGTGGGAGGAAAGGGCAAAAATATGTATGCCACTTCAACCTTTGCGGTTGATATCGTCGGCCATGCGTCGCAGCGCGTCGTTCAGCAGCTCCAGTTCGTCGCCGCTGCGGATATCCGGCGGTTGATAGCTGAAGCCCTTGGGTGTCGGGCGGCTTTCCAGCACTGCCAGGGTCAGCGCCTGCAGAGGCTTTACCAGCCTGCGCTCGATGTAGATATAGAGGAGCACCGCCGCTGCTGTAAGGCACAGCAGGGCGGGGATCAGGGGCAGGTAATGGAACACGGCCCAGGTGAGGAGAATGGTGAGCAGGAAAAACATCAGCAGTTTTTTGCTCAGAGACATGGGAAGTATGCGCTTCTTTTTGGAAAGTTCAGTTTTCATGACGGTCACCTTGTGCTGCACGGCTGCGAAGCCGGGGCATGAAACAGCGGAGAAAACGCAGGCTGCCGCCGCTGCGGCAGTCGGCAATGACGAATGCACCAAAAATGCAGGAGCCCAGAAAATTCAGAAACAGGTCCCGCATGGTATCGGTAAGACCCGGGTCCAGATAGCCGGGGAGCGCCTTGCCGTTGAGGATGACGGATTCCACCGCCACCTGCAGGGCTTTGTTGCTCCGCTCCGCATTCAGGGAGACGGAGCTTATAACATTCAGCCAGGTATCTTTCTGCATGTCTGTGTGAAAAACAGTGTCCATAAAGCGCTCGAAAAATTCCCAGACCACACCGCTGAAAGCGGAAAAGGAGAGGACAAAGAATACCGCAAGGGCCGTGGGGATCCGGCCGCTGCGCAGCTGCCCCTTCCCCAGAATGTCCAGCAGGGAATAGCCGATGGCGGCGGAAAGAAAGCCCCAGAGAATGTGCAGGCATTTGTCCCAGAAGGGAAAGCGCAGGTAGCATTCCAGCATTTCCCCCAGAATGTTGGCCGAGACCGCAAAGAGCATGATGATGACTTCCAGCACTGCGGGTACGGATACCGGCAGCAGCAGGCTGCACAGGGTGGGGACGGAGGTGAGCCCCAGGGTAATCAGGCAGAGTCCGGCGTGCCCGAAGTTACCCGCCCAGAGCTTCCAAACAAGGAGGCTCAGAAGCAGGAGCCAGAGGGCAGCGCGGAAAAGACGTATGGGGAGAAGGCGGCGATTTTTGCTTGGGGGACGGGTAAACAAGGCGAGACCTCCTGCTGACAGTATCTTTCGGCGGAAAAATCGGCCGTTCCAGTACAATTATAATAACTTTTTTTGAAAAAGAAAGAAAAAAATAAAGGGTTTTTCTGAAAAACGGGGTATATCTTTTGTAGAAAACAGACTATCCCTTTGCATTCCTGTGTTTTGGAAGGGGGCAAAAGCATGTCCTGCGCCAGAGAGAAGCGGGAAGCGCTGGAGCGTCAGATCCTGGCGCCCGGAGCGAGCCTGGCCTGTGAAAGCCTTGGCCGTCTGCGGGAAGAGGATGCCTGCAGCCTGCGCACCTGCTACCAGCGGGATATCGACCGCATCGTGCATTCCAAATCCTTCCGGCGGCTGAAGCACAAGACCCAGGTTTTTCTCAGCCCGGAGGGCGACCATTACCGCACGCGCATGACCCACGCACTGGAAGTGAGCCGCATTGCCCGGACCATTGCCCGGGCCCTGTGCCTCAACGAAGACCTTACCGAGGCCATCGGTCTGGGGCATGACCTGGGGCACACGCCTTTCGGTCACGCCGGGGAGCGGGCCCTGCGGAAGATCCATTTTGAGGGCTTTGAGCACAATGTGCAGAGCCTGCGGGTGGTGGACTGTCTGGAAAAGGACGGACGGGGGCTGAATCTCTCCCGGGAAGTGCGGGACGGCATCCTCTGCCACACCGGGGATGCGCTGCCCATGACATTGGAAGGAAAAATCGTGCGCATCAGCGACCGGATCGCCTATGTCAACCACGATACCGATGACGCGGTGCGTGCGGGCATCATGAAGGAGACGGATATTCCTGTCTCTGTGCGCAGCGTCATCGGCGAAAGCTACGGCGAACGCATCGATGCGGTGATCAAGGATGTGGTGGAATCGTCCGGGGAGGAGATCTGCATGAGTCCTTCCGTGGCGAAGGCTATGGACGAATTCCGCCTTTTCATGTTTGAAGCGGTGTACCGCAACCCCGTGGCAAAAGCCGAAGAAAGCAAAGTGGAAGGGATCCTTGCCGCCCTGTACGACTACTATCTGGCGGATATTTCCCGCCTGCCGGAAGATTATCAGGCAGTGGCGCAGCGGGAAGGGGAAGCCCGGGCCGTCTGCGACTACATCGCGGGAATGACGGATCAGTACGCGGTACACAAGTATTCGGAACTGTATATTCCCAACGGCTGGAGTATTCGCTCCCGCTGAGCATCTGGAGAAGGGAGGCGCGGACTTGGCGTTCCCGGAAGCATTTCTGGACGAACTGGTGGAGCGCTGCGACATCGCGGAGGTGGTTTCCCGCTATGTGGCGCTTACCAGAAAGGGCGGAAACCTTTTTGGCCTCTGCCCCTTTCACAATGAAAAAACACCCTCCTTTTCCGTGTCCACCGACAAGCAGATCTATCACTGCTTCGGCTGCGGAAAGGGCGGCGGCGTCATAAACTTCATCATGAGCGTGGAAAACCTGAGCTTTCCCGAGGCGGTGCGCTTTCTGGCGGAGCGGGCGGGCATGCAGGTGCCCGAGGACGGGCAGGACCAGGAGCTTCCCAGGCTGCGCAAGCGGATGCTGGAGCTGAACCGGGAGGCGGCCCGCTGGTTTTATTCCAATCTGGAAGGGCCCGGCGGCGCGAAAGCCGCAGCCTATCTGGAGCGGCGGCAGATCGGCAGAAAAACTGCCGTGCGCTTTGGTCTTGGCGCTGCCCCGGCGGGCTGGGATCATCTCATCCGGGCCATGGAAGCCAAGGGTTTTACCAAGGATGAACTCATCCGGGCGGGCCTCGCCGTCAGCGGAAAAAGCAGCCGGGACGGTAAGGGCAGAGCCATCTACGATAAATTCCGGGACCGGCTCATCTTTCCCGTGATCGATGTGAGAGGCGAGGTGCTGGGCTTCAGCGGCCGCGCTCTGAACGACGATCAGGAGCCCAAGTATCTCAACAGCCCGGAAACCCTGGTGTTCTCCAAGCGCAGGACCCTCTTCGGCATCAACCTGGCCAAAAATACCAAGCGGGAAAGCATCATCCTGGTGGAAGGCAACGTGGACGTGGTGACCCTTCACCAGGCGGGCTTTGACAATGCCGTGGCCGCCATGGGCACGGCCCTGACCACGGAGCAGACGCGGCTTATCTCCCGCTTTGCCAAGGAGATCGTTCTTTGCTATGACAATGACCCGGCCGGACGGAAGGCCACCGAGCGGGCGTTGGAGATCTTGAAAAATTCGGAGTTTTCGGTGAAAGTTCTACGCCTGCCTGACCGAATGGTGGACGGGAAGGCGGTAAAACTGGATGCAGACGACTTTATCCGCCTCCGGGGCGCGGAAGCCTTTGAGCAGCTTCTGAAGGGAAGCGGCGGCGGTATGGAATACCGTCTGAGTCAGTTGCAGGCAGGCTTTGATTTTTCCGATACCGAGCAGCGGCTGAGCTTTCTCAAGCAGGCAAGCGAGCTGATTGCTTCCGTCAACAGTCCCGTAGAGCGTGAGGTTTGGAGTGCCAGAGCCGCGGAAGCGGCGGGCGTTACTGCCGATGCCATGGGCAGGGAAGTGGAGCGTGCCTGGCAGCGGCGGCAGCGCAGCGGAAAAAAGCAATATGAAAAAAGTCTGGAGCGCCCGGCGCGAAATGCCCAGCCAAAGGAGCGGGAGCTTCGGTATGAAGAACTGAAAAGCGGCATAGCCGAGGAAGGCGTCATCCGCCTTCTGCTGCTGGACCCTTCCCTTATCCCAATCTGTGATCTGCGGGAAGAGGAGTTCACAGCGGCATTTTTGGGCCGCCTGTACGGGGAAATACGGAGGCGGCAGCAGGCGGGGCTGAGCCTGCAGCCCTCTGCCCTGACGGCGAGTCTTCAGGAGAGCGAGGCGGCACTCCTGACCCAGATCCTGGAGAAACCGGAATCTGCGGGCGATGCAAAACAGGCCCTGCGGGATTACATAGGCACCGTTCGAAGAGAAGGGATCCTCCGCAGCGGCGATCTGGCTGCCATTACGAAGCTGCTGAAAGGCGGCAGGAACATAGAAACCGGTACATCCGGCGCGGAAGCCTGAGTGCCCGCGAAGAAAGGATAGGAACATGTCGGAACTGAAGAACGAAATGAGCAATGCGGAACTGCTTGAGGCTGCGGATGCCCTTCTGAAGGAAGCGGCTGAAAATGAAAATGCCGAACAGGAAGCCAAGACTGCGCCTAAGAAGAGCCCTGCCAAAAAGAGCAGCAAGACTTCCGCCAAGGCCAGGGAAGGCGCCAAGGCCAGGGAAAGCGGGAAGAAGCCGGAAGCCAGGAACGGTGCCGCCGATGAAAAGCCCGATGAAAAGACTGCCGAGCAGCGCATCAAGGATCTTCTGGAAAAGGGCAAGAAGGTCGGATCTCTCACCATCAAAGAGGTCATGGACCTGATGGAGGAGCTGCATTTTGACGCCGAACAGGCCGACAAGGTCTTTGAGACTCTGGACAGCATGGGTATCGAAGCGGTGGAAGAGGAATTTAACGCCGCCGCCGTCGCGGAAGTAGCCGTGGAAGAACTGCCGGACGAAGCGGATTTTGAAGAGCTGGACGACCTGGAAGAAATCAGTGAGGACGAACTGGCAGCCACCGATGCCCTGGCGGATACCTTCAGCATCGATGACCCGGTGCGCATGTATCTGAAGGAGATCGGCAAGGTCAATCTGCTGACCCCTGAAGAGGAGATCGAGCTGGCTAAGCGCATGAGCGAGGGCGACCAGGAAGCCGGCCGCCGCATGGCGGAAGCAAACCTCCGGTTGGTGGTCTCCATTGCAAAGCGCTATGTGGGCCGCGGCATGCTCTTCCTGGACCTGATCCAGGAGGGCAACCTGGGTCTTATCAAGGCCGTTGAGAAGTTTGACCACACCAAGGGTTACAAATTCTCCACCTACGCCACCTGGTGGATCCGCCAGGCCATCACCCGCTCCATTGCCGACCAGGCCCGCACCATCCGGATTCCCGTCCACATGGTGGAGACCATCAACAAGGTCATCCGCGTTTCCCGTCAGCTGCTGCAGGAGCTGGGCCACGATCCTACGCCGGAAGAAGTGGCCGAAGAGATGGGTATGCCCGCCGACAAGGTGCGGGATATCCTGAAGATCGCCCAGGAGCCCGTCAGCCTGGAGACGCCCATCGGTGAAGAGGAAGACAGCCATCTGGGCGACTTCATCCCCGACGAATACGCCTCCGAACCTGCAGAAGCTGCCAGCTTCACCTTCCTGCGGGAGCAGCTGGAAAAAGCACTGGCAACCCTCACCCCCAGAGAAGAACAGGTGCTTCGCCTTCGCTTTGGCTTTGAGGACGGAAAGACCCATACCCTGGAAGAGGTGGGCAAGGTATTCAATGTGACCCGGGAGCGG
>JAZSQG010000032.1:0-15036 GCA_045537855.1 Oscillospiraceae bacterium | reverse complement strand
CGTTCTGGGCAAGGCAGACAATGCCACTGATGTGGCCTAAGTGGTGAAGGACTACCAGTCCAAGGGCATCATGACCTTCATGATCGGTGACTGCATCGAGCAGGCTCTGGCCGAGGGCGTGAAAATGGGTCTGGAGCTGCGCGTGGTGCCTCTGGGCCACGATGTCACCAGCGTCATCCATGTCGTAACCGTCGCCATCCGCGCAGCCCTGATCTTCGGCGGCGTTGAGCCCGGCAACCTTGGCGCGCTGCTGACCTACACCAAGGAACGCGTACCCGCATTCGTAAACACCTTCGGCGCCCTCAATGAAGTGGTCGTTTCCGCAGGCGCAGGCGCGATTGCACTGGGCTTCCCGGTCATCGTAGATGTTGATCTGGGCGAAAATCAGGTGCCCGGCGCTCTGGTCAGCGTCTGCGACCACAGCCAGACTGTGTTAACCTCTCTGGAGCTGCGCAACATCAAGGTCAAGGCCAAGGCCGTGCAGCTGCCCGTCAGTTTTGCCGCCGCCTTTGAGGGTGAGATCATCCGCAAAAAGGACACCTATGTGGAGTTTGACAGCGACCACAATTTCACCTGCGAGCTGGTGAGCATGAAGGATGCCTCCGAAGTGGAGGATCACAAGATCCGGATCATCGGCCCCGATGTGCCGGAAAATGCGGAAGAACTGATCCGCATGCCTCTGGCCACCATGGTGGACGTGTACGGCGCCAAGATGCAGAAGGACTTCGAGCCCGTTATCGAGCGCAAGATCCACGCCTGGTTCAACTATATGGAAGGCGTTATGCACACCGGCCAGCGCAACCTCTTCCGCATCCGCATCAGCAAGGACAGCTTTGCCCGTGGTCTGCGCCTGAAGGACTTCGGCGAAGTGCTCTACGCCATGATCATGGACGAGTTCAGCAGCGTGGTGGATAAGTGCCAGGTCACCTTCTACACCGACAAGGAACAGGTGGAGAAAATGCTGGAAGAAGTGGCCGGTCCCCGCTACCGCTACCGTGACGACCGCCTTGCCTCTCTCACCGACGAGAGCGTGGATACCTTCTATACCTGCATCCTCTGCCAGAGCTTTGCACCCGCCCATTGCTGCGTGGTCACCCCCGAGCGTCTGGGTCTCTGCGGCGCCGTGTCCTGGCTGGATGCCAAGGCCACCTATGAGCTGTCTCCCACCGGCCCCAGCCAGCCCATCGCCAAGGAAGGCCTCATCGACGAGCGTCTGGGCTCCTATGAGGAAGTCAACCGCATGGTCGCCGGCGCTACCCACGGCGCGGTGGAAAAGGTCACCCTGTATTCCCTGGTGGAAGACCCCATGACCAGCTGCGGCTGCTTCGAATGCATCTGCGGCATTCTGCCGGAAGTCAACGGCGTGGTGGTGGTCAACCGTGAGTATGCGGGCATGACGCCCACCGGCATGAGCTTCGGCGAACTGGCCAGCATGACCGGCGGCGGCGTGCAGACCCCCGGCTTCATGGGCCACGGGCGGCACTTCATCGCCTCCAAAAAGTTTATCAGTGCCGAGGGCGGCGTGGAACGCATCGTCTGGATGCCCAAGGAACTGAAGGATGACGTGGCGGAGCGGCTGAACAAGACCGCGAAGGAAGTCTTCGGGATCGAAAACTTCACCGACATGATCTGTGACGAGACCATCGCGGTCAGCAGCGAGGATGTGATGGCCTTCCTCCGGGAGAAGGGACATCCCGCGCTGAACATGGAACCCATTATGTAAGGAACATTGCCGAATGTATACGATCAGATTTAGAATCGAGAACGGCGGAGACGTAAAAGTCTCCGCTGAACTCCACGACAATGTACTGACCCTGGCCCAGAAGGCCGGCGTCAGCATCGATGCGCCCTGCTCCGGCAACGGCACCTGCGGCAAGTGCCGCCTGCGCCTCATTTCCGGTGCTGTGGAGCACGAGTGGAGCCGCCATATTACCCAGGAAGAACTGGATGATGGCTGGCGTCTTGCCTGCCAAAGCCGGGTGATCGGGGACGCAGTGTTCCTGGTGCCCGCCACCGCCGGCGCCTTTGAAGCGGATATCCGCACGGCGGACCTGAGTTCTCCTGCGGAAGTGGCCCGCTACGATGCGGCGGTGGGCAGCATTTTTGCCACCGGCCTGGAGCGTGGCTGCAAGGCTGAGGGCGTGGGCATCGCCGTGGACATCGGCACCACCACCGTCACGGCTGCCATGCTGGACCTGGCTACCGGCCGCATCCTGGCCAAGGCCAGCGCCGGCAACGGGCAGATCCGCTACGGTGCCGACGTCATTAACCGCATTATCCAGTCCTCCCGCCCCGGCGGCAGGGAAAAGCTCCAGCGGGCCGTCCGGGAAGAGACCCTGGTGCCCCTGATGAAGTCCCTCTGCGCCGGTTCCGGTAAGACGGCGGAGGACATTACCCGCATCGTCATTGCCGGCAACACTACCATGGAGCATCTGCTGGTGGGCGCCGATGCGGAGACCATCCGCATGGAGCCCTACGAGCCCGAGTTCCTGGAGCTCCACGGCAAGACCGCCGGAGAGTTGGGTCTGCCCGCCAGAGCGGATGCTCCCGTGATTCTGGCCCCCAACGTGGGCAGCTATGTGGGCGGCGACATCACCGCCGGCGTGCTCACCACCCTCCTGTGGGACAAGGATGAGCTGACCCTCTTCATCGACCTGGGCACCAACGGCGAGCTGGTGCTGGGTAATCGGGACTACATGCTCTGCTGTGCCTGTTCCGCCGGCCCCGCCTTTGAGGGCGGCGACATCAGCTGCGGCATGCGTGCTACCACCGGCGCCATCGAGGGCGTGAAGATCGATCCCGAGACCATGGAGCCCGAGCTCAGCGTCATCGGTGAAGCAGGGGAGAAGCCCATCGGCCTCTGCGGCAGCGGCATCATCGACCTGATTGCCGAGCTGTTCCGCTGCGGCATTATCAGCCCCAAGGGCCGCTTTGTCAAGGAAGGGCGGCGCATCCGCCACGATCAGTACGGCGGCGGCTATTACATCCTGGCCTTCCCGGAAGAGAGCGGCGACGGACGTGAAGTCTCCATCTCCGAGCCGGATATCGACAACTTCGTTAAGGCCAAAGGCGCCATCTTCTCCGCCACCCGCGCCATGCTCAACGGTGCCGGTCTGGAGCTGGAGGACATGTCCCAGGTGCTCATCGCCGGCGGTATCGGCAGCGGTATTGACATTGAAAATGCCATCTCCATCGGAATGCTGCCCAAAATGCCTGTGGAAACCTATTCCTATATCGGCAACAGCTCCCTCACCGGCGCCTGCGCCATGCTCGTCTCCGATGCGGCGGAGGAAAAGGTGTTTGAACTGGGCCGCAGCATGACCTACATGGAACTGAGTACCCATCCCGGTTATATGGAGGAATTCGTCGCGGCATGCTTCCTGCCCCATACGGATGCATCCCTCTTCGATTAAGCACTTATGGAAATCAAGGATAACAAAACGGGCCTGCCTCTGGCCCATTACAAAGCCCTTTTTGCAGAGTCGGATCCCGAGACCCTCAGCGTCCGCAGCGGCATCCCCTATGCCGACGGCGTGTTCCGCACCACACTGCTGAACCGACCGGTGCGCATCAGTCATCCGGATATGGAGGCGGTGTTTGAGGATACGGGCGCGGCCCTGCGGCCCAATGCCCAGATTTTGCTGGGCCGCCTCCTCACCGGCGGCAGCGTGGTGCTCAGCACCGGCAAATTCCTTGCCTACAATGAGCTGCCCTGGGGAGAAGTGTACCTCACCCAGTTCCGGGGCCGCTGCATCACCCGCCTGGCCTTCGGCTTCGGCAACGACACCGAAAAGTTTGAAAAGGCCTGCCTCTCTATGGGCGGCACGGCTGTGCCCGCTTCCGGGCCCAGCTTCGATATCCCCCTGCTGCCCCGGCTGACCATGCGTCTGACCGTGTGGCCCGGGGAAGAGGAGTTCCCGCCCTCCGCGCAGATCCTTTTCAGCGACAACTTCCCTCTGGCCTTCAGCGCGGAGGACTGCGCCGTCTGCGGCGACGTGGTGCTGGACGCCATGAAGGGAAAAATCTGAACAAAGACGGACCCGGCGAGCGGAAACCGTTCCGCATCGCCGGGTTTCGGTGCCTCTGCTTATACCCCGGAGCGGGGCTTTGCGGTGGGCAGCAGCCCCACCATGAAGCCGTCCAGCGCCGGGCACTGGATGTCTCCCGCGATGAGGGCCTGCCCGCAGACCACCAGGTCCGCCACGATGTTTTCTTCCCCTGTGGGATAGTTCAGGATGCGGAAGGAATACCGCACCGCGTCCATACCCCCGTACTGGGCAATGGGGAAACCCTGCTGCTCCTGCAGGGCGATGTAGTCAGCATACGCGCCGGTGAATTCCCGGGGAATGACGATCTCCCGGACTTCCAGCGGTTCCGGCTGCACCTCCCAGCCCAGCTTGCGCAGATAGGCTGCCGCGTCCTCGGCGTTGCGGATGCCCTGAAGGGCACTTTCGTTTCCGTCCCGGGAGCGGTCGCTGCCGGAGCGCAGGCTGACGGCCAGGATGATGGCCGCCAGTACCAGGGCAAAGGCGATGACAAAGCAGAGCGCCTTTCTTTTGTTGAGCTTTGCTGTGAATACGAACATGCTGTCCTCCCTCTGGCGCCGGTGTCATGACCCGGGCCGGCGCAGAATGGGGCTGCGCAGGTCGCCATTCTGCGAAGAATTATCGGTACAGATATATATGTGGGAAAGGAGGAAATGATTCCCATGCCGCTCATGCGTCTGGATAAGCTCATTGCCAACGCGGGTCTTGCCACCCGAAGCGAAACAAAACGCATCATCCGGGAGGGAAGAGTCACCGTGAACGGCGTGACGGTCCGGGACCCGGGCATGCGCTGCGATTCCGATGGGGATGTGCGGCTGGACGGCGTCCGTGCCGTCTGGAAGCAGTATGTGTATCTGATGATGCACAAGCCTGCGGGCTATCTCAGCGTCACCGAGGATCCGAAACTGCCCACTGTGATGGAGCTGCTGCCGGATGCATACCGGCGTGTAAACCTCTTTCCCGCCGGCAGGCTGGACAAGGATTCGGAAGGACTGCTGCTGCTCACCAGCGACGGCGACTTCTGCCACAGAGTGATTTCCCCCAAAAGCGGCATTATCAAGGAGTACTACATCCGGGTGGGGCGGCCCTTCCCCCCGGAAGCGGAGGCACTCTTCGCCGCGGGCGCTGTCCTGGAGGACGGGGAGCAGTGTCTCCCCGCGGAGCTGGTCCCTCTGGGTGACCGCACGGAAGCCATCGTGCGCATCTCGGAAGGGAAGTACCATCAGGTCAAGCGCATGGCCATTGCAGCCGGTGTCCGCGTGAGTTACCTCAAGCGCCTGGCTATCGGCAGTCTGCGCCTTGACCCGGAGCTGGAACCCGGCAAAATCCGGGAGCTGAGCCGGGAAGAGGCCATGGAGCTTTTAGGCGATTAGGGCATATTACACAAATAACGGGCCTCAGCTTTGTAAGTTCGGTAAGTTGCATAAAAGGACCGATTGTGCTAAGATACCTGTATCATTACAAGTTCAGGCTTGGAATACATTTTGGAGGTCTATTATGTCTAGTGTTACTATGAAGGGCATCTATAAGAAGTATGCCGGCGGCGTTACCGCAGTTTCCGATTTTAACCTTGATGTCGAGGATAAGGAGTTTATCATCCTGGTCGGTCCCTCCGGCTGCGGCAAGTCCACCACCCTGCGCATGATCGCCGGTCTGGAAGAGATCACCCTCGGCGAGCTGTATATCGACGGCAAGCTGGTCAACGACGTCGCTCCCAAAGAACGCGACATCGCCATGGTGTTCCAGAACTACGCCCTTTATCCCCATATGACCGTTTTCGAAAACATGTCCTTCGGCCTGCGTCTGCGCAAGATGCCCAAGGACGAAATCAAGCGCCGCGTCGATGAGGCTGCTCAGATTCTCGAGATCGAGCACCTGCTGGACCGTAAGCCTGCCGCTCTGTCCGGCGGTCAGCGTCAGCGTGTCGCCCTGGGCCGCGCCATCGTGCGTAACCCCAAGGTCTTCCTTCTTGACGAGCCTCTCTCCAACCTGGACGCCAAGCTGCGTACCGCGATGCGCAGCGAGCTGAGCAAGCTGCATCAGAAGCTGGCCACCACCTTCATCTATGTTACCCACGACCAGACCGAGGCTATGACCATGGGTACCCGCATCGTCGTCATGAAGGACGGCTTTGTGCAGCAGGTTGCCGCTCCTCAGAGCCTGTACGAGAAGCCTGCCAACCTCTTCGTCGCCACCTTCATCGGCACTCCCCAGATGAACACCGGCGAAGGCGATCTGGTTGACGAGAACGGCGTCACCTACCTCTGCTTCGGCGAAAACTGCAAGATCGCTCTGCCCGAAGAGAAGGGCCGCAAGCCCGAAGTCCTGGCTTACGCCGGCAAGAAGGTCATCTTCGGCATCCGTCCCAACGACATCTATGCCGATGAGGCCATGGTTTCTCAGAATCCCGCCCAGGTCATCGAGTGCGAAGTCGATATGACCGAGCTCCTCGGCGCCGACACCAACCTGTACGTCAAGAACGGCGAGACCAACCTCACCGCTGTTATCCCCACCGGTTCCGTTAGCAGCAAGATGGGCGACATGATCAAGCTCTGCATCGACACCAAGAGGGTTCACCTCTTCGACTACGACACCGAGAAGACCATCACCAACTAAGTTTTGTTCCTACATACGGGAGCGCAGCATCCGCTGCGCTCCCGTTTTTTCTTTCTGTGCTGCCTGCAAAGGGGCGGCGCTTTTTACGTCGGAACAGGGCGGCGTGGGCTTTACTTTTGAATGCCGCGAAAGCTGCGCAAGTCTGTCGGATGCTCCCAAAGTCCCCGGGCGTTCACAGTTTGTTTTCACGGAATTTCTTTCAGACTATTGAAAAAACACCTGAAAAAAGGTATGATAAATAGAACACTTGTGCCCAGATAAGGCTTTTCTGGGTTCTGTATCCATGATAAATGGGGCCTGGCCCCGCCAGCACGCCGCCGCAGGAACGGTTTCTGCGGCGCGTGATAAGGTCGCGTCCGGGAAGACTGCAGGCAGCAGTCGGCTGTGGACGGCAGGGAATTTAAGGCATAATGCCGGGAGGATACGCGTATGTCCGGAAGAATATTCCAGAGTGTGATCGTACAAATGAAGGAAGCCACCGACCGGCTCCTGGGAATCATTGATTCCGAGGGCACCGTGGTGGCCTGTAATGAACTGCGCATGGTGGGCACCCGCCTGGAAGGCGTAGCCGCAGCGCTCAGCGAAGTGGGGGAGCAGACTGTAATTCATGAGGGAAAAACCTATCGGCTCATGAGCGGATGGAACCCGAACTACGATTATGCCGTCTTTGTTGATGGGACCGATGAAAGCGCCCGGAGCATCAGCGTCATGGCGGCCATCGCCTTCCGGGAAGCAAAGATCTATTACGATGAAAAGTATGACAAGTCCACCTATATCAAGAACATCATTTCCGACAACACCCTGCTGGTGGACCTCTACACCCGGGCCAAGGAACTGCACATCGATGTGACGGCGCCCCGGGGCGTGTTGCTCATCCGCCAGTCCGAGAAGGTGGACGCCGCCACGGTGGAGGTGCTGCAGAATCTCTTCCCCGATCGGCAGAAGGATTTCATTTTCGGCGTGAACGAGACGGATGTGGTGCTGATCAAGGAACTCAGCCCCGGTATGGACAGCCGGGACCTGAACAAGTTTGCCACCCAGATTGAAAACATGCTCACCACCGAACTGTATATCAAGGCAGTCATCGGCATCGGCTCCATTTCCAGGCATCTGCGTGAACTGGCCGAAAGCTACAAGGAGGCCCAGGTGGCCATCGAGGTGGGCAAAGTCTTTGACGATGACAAGGTGATCATCCACTATGACAGCCTGGGCATCGGCCGCATCATTTACCAGCTGCCCAACACCCTCTGTGAAATGTTCCTGATGGAGGTTTTCAAGAAGAGCCCCATCGATGCGTTGGATCAGGAAACGCTGGATACCATCAACCGTTTCTTTGAAAACAACCTGAACGTCTCCGAGACCTCCCGCAAGCTGTTCGTGCATCGCAATACGCTGGTTTACCGCCTGGAGAAGATCAAGAAGCTCACCGGGCTGGACCTGCGGGAATTTGACGATGCCATTGTCTTCAAGGTGGCGCTGATGGTGCGCAAATACCTTGCATCCCAGGAAAAGAAGAACTGAGGTATTTCCCGAACATGATCAAGCTGGAACATGTGTATAAATCCTATGAAAACGGAACTTCTGCCATTGAGGACCTGTCCTTTTCCATGGAAGACGGCGAATTTGCCTTCCTGGTGGGCCCCTCTGGCAGCGGTAAAAGTACGATCATCAAACTGCTGACAGGTGAGATTTCCTGTACGGAGGGCAGCGTGATCGTCAACGGCTACGATATGGGCCGCATCAGTCCCCGCCGTATGCCCAAGCTGCGGCGTACCATGGGCGTCATCTTCCAGGATTTTCGCCTGCTGGACAACCGCAGCGTCTATGAAAATGTGGCCCTTGCCATGCATGTGGCCGGCGCGCCGGGGAGCGAGATCCGCCAGCGTGTGCCCTATGTGCTGGGTCTGGTGGGTCTGGAGGACCGCATGCGGGACATGCCCCGGGAACTCAGCGGCGGCGAGCAGCAGCGCGTGGCCATTGCCCGTGCCCTGGCCAACAATCCCCGCACCATCATTGCCGACGAGCCCACCGGCAACATTGACCCGGTACTCAGCGCAGAGATCATGAAGCTGCTGACAAAGATCAGTGAGCAGGGGACCACCATGCTGGTGGTGACCCATGAGCAGGATCTGGTGAATCAGTTTGCCCGGCGGGTCATCCGCATTGTGGACGGCAAACTTGCAAGCGACAGTAAAGGCTGGTATCGGGAATGAACAGATGGGGTTATTATATCAGGGAAGGCCTGGACAGCATTTTTACCCATGGCCTCATGTCCTTTGCCACCGTGTGCATCATTCTGGCCTGTCTGCTGATCATGGGCTCTTTTGCGCTGGTGTCCCTGAATGTGAACCATATTATTGACTATATGGAGGATCAGAATCAGATCCTTGCTTTTGTGGATGAGACCCTCAGCGAGGAGGACGCCCGGAATCTGGAGGAGGTCCTTCTGAAGCTGGACAATGTGACTTCCGTGAGCTTCGTCACCAGGGAGGAAGCCATGGACAGCTTCCTGGAACGGCTGGCGGAGAACCGCCTCTATGACGAGGTGGATGCCGCCGTGTTCCGCCACCGCTATGTGGTGAATCTGGAGGATATCGGCATCATGGCCAGGACCCAGCAGGATCTGGCCGATGTGCCGGGGATCGCAAAGGTCAATGCCCATCTGGGCATTTCCCGGGGTCTTATTACCGTGCGGAACGTGGTGAACACCGTATCCGTGGTGATGATCGCCCTGCTGTTCCTGGTGAACATGTTCATCATGTCCAGCACCCTGCGGCTGACCTCCTTTGCCCGCCGCAATGAGGTGAGTGTGGTGAAAATGATGGGTGCCACCGACAGCTTTATCCGCGGTCCCTTTACGGTGGAGGGTCTGGTGCTGGGCCTTCTGGGTTCGCTCCTGGCTTATCTCCTCCAGTGGATGCTGTATGAACTGCTGACCGTGCGTATTGCCGCATCTTCACTGGCATTTCTGGAGATCATCCCCTTCGGCACGCTGGCCCTGCCGCTGCTGGCCTGCTTCCTGATTTTTGGTCTGGTGGTAGCCATTTTCGGCAGCCGCATTGCCATTCGCCACTATATGAGGGTTTAACGCATGAAACGCAAGACTTTTACCAAGGTAATGGCCATCATTCTGGCCATTCTTCTGCTGGGCTCGCTGGTATTTTCCGTGCTGAGCTATCTGGTGGCCGGCGTCGGCGCATCCGAGCTGGACGAGCTGAACGAAGAGCAGGAGCAGGTGCAGCAGCGCCGGGAAGAGCTGGAGCAGCAGCGCCGGGAATTGAGCGCCCAGCGCGCCGCGGTGCAGAGCACCATCAAGGACCTCAGCAGCAGCATCGAGGACCTGGAGCGGCAGCGGAAAGAGTATGACGAGCTGGTGCTGCTCACCGATTATGAAATGGTGAATCTCAGCCAGCAGGTGAGTGTGCTGGAAGATGAGATCGAGATCAAGCGAGTGGAATACGAAATCGCTGCGGAAAAGGAAGCCGAGCAGCGTATCCTCTTCCGGAAGAAGCTCCGGGCCCTGGAGGAAGAAGGGGAGATCTCCTATTATGAGATCCTCTTCGATGATCTGACGGATTTTGGCGACCTGCTGAGCCGTCTGGACATGATCGATGAGCTCAACGCCCGGGATGAAGTGATCATCGCCGAGATGGAAGCCGCCAAGCAGGAAGTGGTGCTGGCCCAGCAGGCGCTCTATGATGCCAAGGACGAATGCGAGCGCAAGCAGGAAGAGCAGCTGGCCAAAAAGCAGGAACTGGAAGGCCTCATCGAAGAGGCGGTGGCCCTCATCAAGGAACTGGAGGGCGAGCTGCTGCTTACGGAAGAGGAAGAGCAGGAGTGGGCTGACCGGGTGGCCTATATCCAGGAGGAGATCCGCCTCACCGAGGCCGCCGACCGGGAAATTGCCAAGCGCATTGAGGAACTGGAGCGGCAGGACCTGCTGAAAAACGCCGGTGTCACTGCTACGGGTACCTACCTCTGGCCCTCCGGTGACAGTTATTATGTTATTAGTTTCTACGGTATGCGTTATCATCCGGTGCTGTTCTACTATACCAAGCACAACGGCATCGACATCGGCGCTCCCCTGGGCACCAATGTCTACGCTTCCGACGGTGGTGTGGTCATCACCTCAGAGAAGGGCGAATCCTACGGAAACTATGTGATGATCGCCCACGGCAACGGGCGCTACACCCTCTATGCCCACATGGATGTGCGCTATGTCTCCGTGGATGATGTGGTCTCTCAGGGGGATGTGATCGGCCTTTGCGGCTCCACCGGCTATTCCACCGGCCCTCACATCCATTTCGAAGTCTATGAGAACGATGAGCGGGTGGACCCCCTGCAGTTCTTCAGTAACTACGTGGTGCTGGACTGATGAAGAAGAAAATCAGTATCTGGCTTACCCTGCTGCTGATGGCAGTATCGGTGGTTGCGACGCTGGCGGCGGTGCGCCTGAGCGCGCCCAGGGCGGTTTACGGGCCGGAAGAAAAGCTGGCGGAAGCCCTGTATGTGATCGACCGCTACTTTATCGGCGAATCGGACCCCGATGCCCTGGCGGACAGCGCCGTTGATGCCATGGTGCAGAGTCTGGGGGACCGCTGGTCCTATTATATGACCGCCGAGGAACTGGCAGACTATCTGGTGGCCATGGAAAACGCCTACGATGGACTGGGGATCGTCATTTCTGCAGCCGAGGAGGGCGGCATCCGGGTGCAGTCGGTATACAGCCGGTCTCCGGCAGGAGAGGCGGGCGTGCTGCCCGGCAGCCGCTTCCTCCGTGTGGGAGAAACGGACCTGCGGGAAGCCACTTTGGATGAAGCGACTCTGAAGATCCGGGAAGCCATTGCAACCGGCAGCGTGGAGCTTGAAATGCTTTTGCCGGACGGTACCCGGCAGAGCTATGTGCTGACGCCGGGGTCTGTGCTCATGGACCCGGTGCGCTATGAACTGCTGGACAGCGGCCTGGGCCTTGTGCGCATCGCCAATTTTGACAGCCACTGTTCCGAGCGGAGCATTGCAGCCATCGAAGAACTGCGCGCTCAGGGGGCCTGGGGCCTTGTGTTTGATGTGCGCCTGAATCCCGGCGGCATGCTCAGCGAGCTGCTGGCACTGCTGAATTACCTCCTCCCGGAGGGCCCGCTGTTCCACAGCGAGGATACCGAGGGGGTCAAGACCACCGACTATTCCGACCCGGAATGTCTGCAGCTGCCCATGGCGGTGCTGGTGAATGCCGACAGCTACAGCGCTGCCGAGTTCTTTGCCGCAGCACTGGAGGAATATGATTGGGCTGTGACGGTGGGCGAGCAGACCTCGGGCAAGGGCTATGCCCAGACCATCCGCCAGCTGACGGACGGCAGCGCTCTCTACCTTTCCGGCTTCCGCTATACCACGCCCCAGGGCGTGAGCCTGGCGGATGTGGGGCTCATGCCTCAGCTTCAGGTGGAGCTGGAATATGAGGACTGGGTCCGGCTTTATAACGATGACCTGCCCCCTGAAGAGGACGCGCAGCTGCAGGCTGCGGTGGAATTCCTGCAGGCACAGCAGGGTTGACTTGACAGCACAGAAAAATTGCATATAATACTTCATTAACGATAGGAAAAGGATGAAATTGCCATGACGAAGTTCAAATTTTCTCCGGAGCGTCTGCAGGAACTGAAGGACGAGCTGAACTATTTGCAGACTGTGCGTGAAAAAGAGGTCGCGGAGCTGATTCGGGAAGCCCGCTCTTTTGGCGACCTGTCCGAAAACAGCGAATATGACGAGGCGAAAACGGAGCAGGGCAAGCTCTACTCCAAAATTGCCGAGCTGCAGAATATGATCGAAAACGCCGAGATCATCGAAGTGGGCGCCGATGGCGGCGATACCGTGATGCTCGGTTCCAAGGTGACGCTGGTGGAAGTGGGCACGGATGACGAAGAGAGCTATGAGATCGTGGGCTCTCAGGAATCCGATCCCCGCATCGGCCGCATTTCCGAGGATTCTCCCATCGGTCGTGTGCTGATGGGTCACAAGGTGGGCGATGAAGTGAGCGTGGAGGCCCCCGCGGGTGTGCTCCACTTCCGCATCATTGCCGTCAGCTTCTGAGGAGGATAAACATGCCTGAAGAAATCAGCGTTGAAAATACCCAAAAGGAACTCTCTGAAATTCTGCAGATCCGCCGGGACAAGCTGGCGAAGCTGCAGGAGGAGGGAAATGACCCCTTCCGCGTAACCCGCTTTGCGGTGAGCCACCATTCGGAAGAGATCAAGGCAGACTATGACGCGCTGGAGGATCAGAGCGTTTCCGTGGCCGGCCGACTGATGAGCAAGCGGGGCATGGGCAAGGCCATCTTTGCCGACCTGCAGGACGGTCAGGGCCGCATCCAGCTCTTCGTCAAGATCGACGAGGTGGGCGAGGAAGCGCTGGCTGCCTTCAAGAAGTACGATATCGGCGATATCGTGGGCGTGGAAGGCGTGGTCTTCCGCACCAGAATGGGCGAAATTTCCGTCCGCGCCAAGCGCATTACCCTGCTGAGCAAGTCCCTGCTGCCCCTGCCGGAGAAGTTCCACGGCCTGCAGGACAAGGAGCTTCGCTTCCGCCAGCGCTATGTGGACCTGATCGTCAATCCCGACGTGAAGCGCAATTTCATTGTCCGCTCCCGCTTTATCAGCTACATGCGCAGCTATCTGGACAATATGGGCTATATCGAGGTGGAGACCCCGGTACTGAATACCATTGCCGGCGGCGCTGCGGCCCGTCCCTTCATCACCCATCACAATTCCCTGAATATTGATATGTACATGCGCATCGCCACGGAGCTGCCCCTGAAGCGGCTCATCGTGGGCGGCATGGAGCGGGTCTATGAAATCGGCCGCATTTTCCGCAACGAGGGCATGGACGCTAAGCACAATCCAGAATTCACCACCGTGGAGCTGTATCAGGCCTATGCCGACTTCCACGATATGATGGACATTGCCGAGGGCATCCTCTCCGGCGCTGCCAGGGAGATCCTGGGTACTTATGAGGTGGAATGGCAGGGCGAGAAGCTGGACCTGACCCCCGGCTGGCGACGTCTGACCATGGTGGATGCTGTCAGGGAATATGTGGGTATCGACTTTGCCGCCATCCGCGATGATGCCGAGGCCGTTGCCGCTGCCAAGGCCGTGGGCGTGGAGCTGGCGGATGCTGCCGAAAAGACCTGGGGCAACGCCCTGTACGCCTGCTTCGACCAGCGGGTGGAAGAGAAGCTTATCCAGCCTACCTTTATTACCATGTACCCCGTGGAGGTCTCCCCGCTGACCAAGCGCAGCCCCGAGGACCCCAGACTCACCGAGCGGTTTGAGCTCTTTGTCTGCCACAGCGAGCTGGCCAACGCCTATTCCGAGCTGAACGATCCCATCGACCAGCGTCAGCGTTTCCAGAAGCAGGTGGAGCAGCGGGAGCGCGGCGATGCCGAGACGGAAATGATGGACGAGGATTTCCTCACCGCCATGGAGTACGGCATGCCTCCCACCGGCGGCATGGGCATGGGCATCGACCGCTGCGTCATGATGCTCACCAACAACGATACCATCCGGGAAGTCATTCTCTTCCCCACCATGAAGCCCCTGGACTGAATAAATGGATAACAAAAAGGACTTCGATTTTCGCTATTGGTTTAAAAACGTATTCTGGTTTCACTACGGCAAGTTGAGCATTGCGTTGCTGGTGGCCCTGATCGTCGCCGTCTGGCTCACCATTGACGCAGCGAAAAAGGAAGAATATGACCTGAACATGGTTATCGCCCTGGCGGGCGGTATTGCCCAGAGCAGTACCGAGCAGCTCAACGCCCTGGTGGCGGAGGCTGCCGGAGACGTCAACGGCGACGGGGAAGTGCTGGTGAACATCCAGACGGTGGACCTGAGTGAGGGCTCCGCACTGGAGCAGAACACGACCCGCACGCTGCTGTACATGTCCCTGCCGGAATACACGATCTTTATCATGGACGAGCACTATTCCGCCATCTACTGCGCCAAAGAGGACGACACCTTCCAGCCCCTTGCCGACTACGGCATCGAAACGGAGGACGAAAGCGGTCTGCGCGTCTATGTGGGCGACCGGAAGATCCTCCGGCAGATGGGGAAATTTGACTATTACGCATGCCTTTCCGACTGGACGGTGGACGGAAAGAGCAGTGAGGCCGTGACGCAGGCCGCCGTGCGTGCGCTGCAGGCCATTATCAACAGTGAGGAATGGACCGAAGAGCAGTATGCCTGCCGCAGGTTCGGAGGAAGCTATGGAGATCATCACGAGCAGAAAGAATCCTGTGGTCAGCCATTTCCGCAAGCTGGCAGCCGACAAGTCGGAGGCCAAGCGGTCTTAGGAAGACAAATCCCCACTACAACTCCCTGGGTCA
>JAZSQG010000218.1:0-2917 GCA_045537855.1 Oscillospiraceae bacterium | reverse complement strand
CCAAACATAAAATCGGGACCCGACCAAAGCGGTCGGCTCCGTTTTTGTCTGTTTGGGCTCCGCCGCCTGCCGGTGTTGTAATTGGTCCCGTCAGCATTGCGGCCGATGACAGGGCCCGGCCGGTCGCCGTTACGGCTGCTGCCGCCGGCGCCGGAATCGGGGCCGCTGCTGCTGTTGCCGTTACTGTGGTTGCCGCTGCTGCTTCCGTTGCCGCTGTTGCCGGCATTGCCGCTGGCGCCGCCCGGTCCCATGCCGGGAATCATGCTCCCGCGGTTATCCTCCCCGTTGTTGTCAGGCTCCGGGGAAGCGGTGACATTGGAAGTGACCCGGGGAAGGCTTTCCCCGCGGTCATTGGCCGCCAGGTCGCCGGCGCAGCCGCCGAAGAGGCAGCAGAGCAGTGCCAGTGCTGCCGAAAGCGCGAAAATCCGCTTCATACTGCGTTCCTTTCCGTGGAATACTGCAGACGGACAGGGTCCGCCGCAACATTCAGTATGTCCCGGTTTTTTCGCCTCATGTCTGGCAGAATCTGCGATTATTCCGTGTAGGTGCTGTGGATGAGGGCGCTGAGGCGCAGGTCATCGCCGTAAGGCTCAAAAACCATGCGCAGGATGCTCCAGCCCGTGCCGTCCGGCGCGGTGCCGGGGAAGCAGAGGTCCACAAACTGGCCCTCGGTGAAAATGCCGGAAACATTTTCAAGAGCGTTGCCGGACTTAAGCACCTGATTCAGGCCGATCATAGGGGCGTTCAGGTAATCCCGATCGTAAACGTAGGCGGCGAAATACTGCTCGGTGGTGAGTTGGATGGGCTCATCCGTGCCGTAGCGGGTGCCCCAGACATAAATGGTGTCATCCTGTTGGGCATAGGCTACCCGATTTGGCGTAAAACATTGATTGGAGCCCAGGTTGATGGTAGAATAAGGAGAGAAAATCAGCCCGAATTCCGGGTGGATGCGCTGGGCCAGGGCTTCATAATCGCCGCTGCGCAGGCAGCGGGCCACATCGTAGGCGGCGTCCAGCAGCGCTTCGCCGGAATATGTACCGTCCGGCTGGGCGTGGATGCCGGGAAGCTCCGTGTGTTCATCTCCCGGCTGCTCACCCATATCCCGAAGGAAACCTACCAGCAGACAGCCCGCCACGCCCAGGGCTGCACCCAGCAGCAGGCAGGCAAGGCTCAACAGTTGCTTTTTCATAACATCCTCTGTATTTCTTTAGAAATGCATGACTTAATCTTAATCATACAGGGAAATGGCGGGAAATTCAAGCATAATCTCCCGGCCATCCGTCCCGGGGAGGCAGGAAATGTTTGTAAAAGGACGGCAATATCACATTGCGTGTACCGGCGGCGACGTGGGGGAATACTGCATCCTCCCGGGAGATCCTGCCCGCTGCGACAGCATCGCGGCCCATTTTTCCCAGGCCCGTGTGGTGGGCCAGAACCGGGAATTCCGGGTCATTACCGGCTGTCTGGGCGATAAAACGGTCTCTGCCGTGTCTACGGGCATCGGCGGTCCCAGCGCCGCCATCGCCATGGAAGAACTGGCGGAGCTGGGCTGTCACACCTTTATCCGGGTGGGCACCTGCGGCGGCATCCACAGGACGGTCTGCCCCGGTGACGCGGTCATCGTCTCCGCTGCCGTGCGGGGCGGGGGCACGAGCCGGGAATATGCCCCCATCGAGTTTCCCGCCGCGGCGGATTTCACGGTGACGGCTGCCCTGAAGCGGGCGGCGGAGCAGCGGGGTCTGCGCCATCATGTGGGCGTGGTACAGTGCAAGGACTCCTTCTATGGCCAGCACAGGCCGGAAGTCATGCCCGTGGCAGCGGAGCTGCAGGAGCGCTGGGAAGCCTGGAAGCGCCTGGGGGTGCTGGCCAGCGAAATGGAGAGCGACACCCTCTTTGTGGTGGCGGCCCATCTGGGCGTGCGCTGCGGTGCGGTAATGCACACGGTGTGGAATCAGGAGCGGGCCAAGCTGGGATATTCCGATGAAAACAGCGAGGACACGGGAAATGCCGTGCAGCTGGCGGTGGATGCCATATGTTTACTTTGAGTGATTCGGACCGGACTTTGCTCCGGCGTAAAAGACTGTTCCTGCTGGATATGGACGGTACCCTCTATCTGGGGGAGCGCCTTTTCCCCGGGGCGCTGGAATTTCTGCGGCTGGTGCGGGAGCGGGGCGGAGACTACCGCTATCTCACCAACAATTCCTCCCGCAGTGCCGGGCACTATGTGGAGAAGCTGGGAAGGCTGGGCATCGCCGCCGAAACGGGGGATTTCTGCACCTCCGTGGACGCGGCCATCGACCATCTGCGGGCAAATCCCCCCGAAGGGGAGATTTATGTCATGGGTACCGCTTCCTTCCTGAGCCAGCTCCGGGCTGCCGGGCTGCCGGTGACGGAGCAGCCGGGGGAGCGGGTTTCCTGCCTCCTGCTGGGCTACGACACGGAGCTGACCTACCGGAAGCTGGAGGACGCCTGCCTCCTGCTGAAGCGGCCGGAGCTTACTTACCTTGCCACCAATCCCGACTGGGTCTGCCCCACGGAGTGGGGCTATGTGCCGGACTGCGGCAGCGTGGCCTGGATGCTGGAAAAGGCTTCGGGGCGCAGGCCCCGCTTTCTGGGAAAGCCGGAGCCGGATATGGTGCGTACCGCCATCACCCGGGCGGGCTTCCTGCCGGAGGAGACCCTGATGATCGGTGACCGGCTGTATACGGATATTGCCGCCGGGGTCAACGCGGGGGTGGATACCCTGCTGGTCCTCTCGGGAGAATCCACTTTGGAGGATATCGCTCAGGTGCAGCCCCGCTTCGTGCTGCAGGATATCCGGGAACTGTATGACATTCTGAAATAAGCGCAGCGGCGTAAAAAAACAAAACATCCCCCGGGGGAGTTCTCAGGAACTCCTCCGGGGGAATTTGCGTTT
>JAZSQG010000177.1:0-17532 GCA_045537855.1 Oscillospiraceae bacterium | reverse complement strand
ACTTTGGGTACTGCCGGAATTTCTCTTTCAGCAGACTTGAAAACTGCGGCCCGTATTCCACCGCCGTCAGAGCGCAGCCACAGCGCAGCAGCGGCGCGGTGGCCTGCCCGGCGCCGCTGCCCACTTCCACCACGCAGCTGTCTTCCCCCACCGGCAGGTAGGCAAAGAGCATTTCATACAGCGCATCCACATAGCCGGGCCGCATCTTATCGTACGTGCCAGCCACCGTGTCAAAGGTCCATTCCAAGCCCTTCATGATGGGCATATCCACCCCTCCTCCGCTATAAAACGTGAAAAAGAGAGAGCACTGCACTGCAGTACTCTCTCAAACTGGAGGCGCCACCCGGAATCGGACCGGGGATAAAGGTTTTGCAGACCTCTGCCTTACCGCTTGGCTATGGCGCCGTCTTCAGCAGGAGGAATTATAGCACACTCTCCCCTGCCGGTCAAGGCTTTTTCTGACTTTTTTTATTTTCCCGCAAAAGAGCCGCGTTCAGCCTTCCAGAAGGGCCAGAAACTCCGCTTCTGTCAGGATCCGGATGCCCAGTTCCTGGGCTTTTGCCAGCTTGGAGCCTGCGTTTTCTCCGGCTACCAGCATTGTGGTCTTTTTCGACACGGAAGACGCCGCCTTCCCGCCGAAGGCGCGGATCTTCTCCTCGACTTCACTCCGGCTCATGACGGAAAGGGTACCCGTGACCACGATGGTCATGCCTGCAAAGCGGGCGTCCATGACCGTTTCCTTACTTTGCATGGAGACCCCCGCATCCTTCAGCCGCTGCAGCAGGGTTCGGGACTGCTCCTGCCGGAACCAGTCCCGGATATAGGCCGCCGTAATGGGGCCCACATCCTCCACCAGGGTCAGCGTCTCTTCCTCCGCCGCAGCCAGGGCCTCCATGCTGCCAAAGCGCCCGGCAAGGGTCCTGGCGGCGCTGGCCCCCACCTGACGGATACCCAGGGCAAAAAGCAGCCGGGCCATCCCCTGTTCTTTGGACGCGCGGATGCCTGCCATCAGGTTTTCGGCAGATTTCTTTCCCATGCGCTCCAGCATGCTCACCCGCTGCTCATCCAGCGTATAGAGGTCGGCAGCACTCTCCACCAATCCTTCCTCCACCAGCGCGCGGATGAGCTGAGGGCCAAGTCCGGCAATGTCCATGGCGTCCTTGGAGGCAAAGTGGGTCAGATTCCGCAGCAGCTGCGCAGGACAGGCAGCACCCGTGCAGCGTATGGCGGCTCCGTCCGCATCCCGGCTCACCGGGCTGCCGCAGACCGGGCAGGCTTCCGGCAGCAGATAGGGCTGGGCCCAGTCAGGCCGCTTTTCCTTCACCACTTCCAGGACTTCCGGGATGATCTCCCCTGCCTTGCGGATGCGCACCGTATCCCCGATGCGGATGTCCTTTTCGCTGATAAAATCCTGATTATGCAGGGTGGCATTGGTCACCGTGGTCCCGGCAAGGCGCACCGGCTCCACCACCGCCTTGGGCGTCAGCACGCCGGTTCGGCCCACCTGCACCACGATCTCGCGCACCACGCTCTCCCGCACTTCCGGCGGGTACTTGTAGGCTACGGCCCAGTGGGGAGCCTTGGAGGTGCTGCCCAGCAGTCTGCGGTCCTCCAGCCGGTCCAGCTTGATCACCGCACCGTCAATGCCATAGGGATACTCCTCCCGCGCCGCATCGATGGCTTCCACCCGGCCGAAGCAGTCTTCCACCGTGCCGCACAGGCTGTAGGGGATCACCGGGAAGCCCAGCTGACGCAGCCAGTCCAGACTTTCGCTGTGGGTCTCAAAACTGCGGCTCTCGCAGTACTGAATATTGAAAACCAGAATATCCAGCCTGCGGGAGGCGGCCACCGCCGGGTCCAGCTGACGCATGGCGCCCGCTGCGGCGTTCCGGGGATTGGCCAGAAGCTTTTCCCCCTCGATCTCCCGCTGGGCATTGAGTTCTTCAAAGACCGCTTTGGGCATGAACACTTCGCCCCGGACGATGAGGCGGCCGGGAACGCCGGAAAGCTTCAGGGGAATGCTGCGGATGGTACGGAGATTCTCCGTCACATCCTCCCCCACCTTGCCGTCTCCCCGGGTAGCGCCCCGGACGAAAACGCCGTCTTCGTAAATGAGGGCCATGGAAAGGCCGTCTATTTTCGGCTCCACCGTGCAGGAAAAGACAACATGTTCCTTCTCCAGCCGGGCGGCAAAGGCAGCCAGTTCCTCCCCGGAAAAGATGTTATCCAGACTTTCCAGCGGCACCTGATGGGGCACCGGGGCAAAGCTTACCCTGCCCCCCACCTTCTGGCTTGGGGAATCGGGACTTTTCAGTTCCGGATTCGCCTCTTCCAGTTCGATCAGGCGGCGCATCAGGGCATCGTATTCATAATCTTCAATGGTGGGAGCATCCAGCTCATAATAGTTCCGGTTATGCTCCGCGATCTCCTGACGCAGTCTTTCAATTTCCCGCAATGCGTCCATCTCTGCTCAACTCCAAAATCTCTTTAGCTGATGATATCGTACTGTTCCAGATTTTCATCCCACTGTTCATCGCTTTCGAAGTAGGTGTAAGTATCCGGAACTTTCCCCACGATCAGCGTCTCCGCCACGGTGACCAGCGTGCTGACACTGCTCAGCACGGAATCCCCGGGGATCAGGACAAACACCTCCACCGTCACCGCCACCTGGATCTGATGCAGGGTCTGGTTGATCCCCGCAGAAAGGAAGCGGTTATGGAGGGTCGTCTCCGCCTGACTGACGCTGATGATGCGGATAGGCACATCCGGCCCCCTGCCGGAAAGGAGATTGCCTCCCAGCAGGTTCCCCAGGGGAACGGAGAGATCCGCCGTTTCCGTGCCCATGATACGCGCAATGATATCCCGGGTCAGCTCCGCCCGGAGGCGGTTGACCCGGCTCATATCCGTCTGCATGGCGCAGACCGTCCCGTCCGCGCCGGTCTGCAGGTGAACCAGCTCTCCGTAGTCCAGTTCTCCTGCCAGCATTTTTTCCGCGATGGCATCGTTGACCGCCACCGTCACCGCATTGCTGGCCTGGGTCACGGCCATATCCCGCACCAGCGGGTCCAGCCGCCGCCAGCACAGCAGGCTCAGCAGCACAAGGCCCGACAGCAGCAGCACAAGGCCGAAGCGCCGCCTTCGGCGCCTGACGGGACGCAGTTCCGGACGCAAGGCTATCACCCCCGGAACAGTCTATGCCTTCAGCTTCTGCCGGATTCCTCCAGCGCCGCCACCGCTTCCAGAACACCCAGCTTCCCGCTTTCATAGGTCAGCCCGCCCTGGAGATAAGCACGGTAAGGGGGCAGCATAGGCCCATCGCAGCTGAGCTCGATGGAAGAGCCCTGCACAAAGGTGCCCGCCGCCATAATCACCGGCGCTTCATAGCCCGGCATATCCCAGGGCTCCGGGGTGACATAGCTGTCCACCGGGGAGCCGTGCTGGATGCCGGCGCAGAAGCGGCAGAGCTTGTCCCCGTCGCCGAAGTCGATGGACTGGATGATGTCATAGCGTTCTTCGTTCCAGGCCGGGAAGGTGGTATAGCCCAGCATTTCCAGCAAAGACGCGGCAAACACGGCGGTCTTCAGGGCCTGGGCCACAATGTGGGGCGCCATGAAGAAGCCCTGATACAGACCGCGGTTGAAGGACAGGCTGGCCCCCACTTCCCCGCCGATCCCCGGCACGGTGAGGCGGAAGGCCGCAGCCTCCACCAGGTCCGCCCGTCCGGCCACATAGCCACCGGTGGCTGCAAGGCCGCCGCCCGGGTTCTTGATGAGGGAACCTGCCAGCAGATCCGCCTTCGGTTCCCGGGTCTCCACAAATTCGCCGTAGCAATTATCCACCACACAGGCGGCATCGGAGTTCACCTGACGCACGCAGTCCACAATGCGCTCGATGACCTCGCAGCTGAAGGCCCTGCGGCCGGTATAGCCCCGGCTGCGCTGGATAAAGACCTCCTTCACCCGCGGGTCCTTCGCCGCCTCCGTAATGGCTTCGTAATCCGGGGTACCGTCCGCTTTCAGGTCCACGCTGCGGAATTCGATGCCGTAGGACTTCAGGGAGCCGGGCAGGTCGCTGTGGACCCCCAGCACGTTCCAGAGGGTATCGTAAGGCAGGCCCGTGGCGCTGAGGAGGATATCTCCGCTGCGCAGGGGTGCAAAAAGGGCGCAGGTGATGGCGTGGGTGCCGTTGACGAAGCCCAGACGCACCAGGGCGCTCTCCGTCCCGAACACCTGGGCGAAGATGCGGTCCATGGCGTCCCGCCCCATATCGTCGTATCCGTAGCCGGTGGTGCCCTGCAGCATGGCTTCGCTGACACGGTGCTCCCGGTAAGCTTCCATGACCCGGGCGGTATTCACCATGGCCGTATCGTCGATCTCCGCAAAGCGGCCCCGGATCTGCTCTTCCGCCTGCCGGGCCAGTTCCAAAAGTCTCTGTCGCTCCATCACAGTGTCTCCAGATAGGCAAGCACCAGCTTTGCCATGTTGTCAAAGTCCTCCAGCGCACCGACGCAGGAGGGAGAATGGATATAGCGCACCGCCGCGCTGATGGCCGCCACATGGGCGCCCACGCCGCTGCGCTGGATGGCAGAAGCATCCGTGCCGCCGGAGATCCAGGTCTTGGTCTGCCAGGGGATGCCCTTTTCTTCCGCAAGGGTGCTGAGCTGCTTAAAAAGTCCCCGGTCGTAGATGGTGCCGCCATCCATGAAAGGGATCACAGGGCCCTTGCCGGGGGCGCAGACCTTTTCATTGCCCTTCTGGGAAGGAAGGTCCGCCGCCGTGGTACCCTCCAGCACCAGCGCCGTATCCGGCTGCAGGCGGTAAGCCGCCACCGTGGCGCCCCGGGTGCCCACCTCTTCCTGCACGGTGAAAGCCAGCCAGCAATCCACCGGGAGACCGCCCTTGGCGAGCTCCACCATCAGGGCACAGCCCACCCGGTCATCGATGGCCTTTGCCCGGATAAAGCCGCTGCCGAATTCCTGAATGTGCCGGTCGAAGGTACCCACATCCCCCAGGGAAACCAGCTTTTCCGCCTCTTCCTTGCTGTCGGCACCGATATCCACATACATTTCCTTCGTCTTGGGAATGCGTCCGCCCTCCTCCGGGGACACGAGGTGAATGGCCTTGAGCCCGATAATGCCGGGGATCGCACGTTCTCCCACATAAACCTGCTTGCCGATGACCACCCGCCGATCCACGCCGCCCACGAAGTCAAACTTCAGGTAGCCGTCCTGGGTAATGCCGGTAACGATGATGCCCACCTCGTCCATATGGGCGGCAAGCATCACCTTTTTGGAGGCTTTCCGGGCGCCGGGCACATGCACCATGAGATTTCCCAGGGCATCGGTGATCATTTCATCGGCATAGGGCTCCAGTTCTTTCGCGATATATTCCCGCACCGCGTCTTCCCGGCCGGATACGCCGGGCAGGCGGCAGAGTTCCATCAAGGTTTCCTTCAGCATGCCAGCCAACCTCCCCGAATGAATTCTGTGATCAGATCAGCGGCGGCCTCCGCATCGCTGAGCCGCGCCATCTCCATGGGACTGTGCATATACTTCACGGGCACGGACAGGATCGCCGTGGCCACACCCTGCCGGGCCACCTGAATGGCCCAGCCGTCGGTACCGCTGCTGCGGGGCATCACTTCCACGGCATAGGGGATGTCCTTTGCTTTGGCCGTATCCATCAGCGCCCGGGTCAGGGCGCGGCTGGCATTGGGGCCAACGCCCAGGGTGCAGCCCTTTCCGGCGGGGAAGGTTTCGCTTCCGGGGGCATCGGGAGTGGCGGCATGGGTCACATCCACGGCAATGGCCCAGTCCGGATCAATGCTGTAGGTACCCACGGCAGCGCCCCGCAGCCCCACCTCTTCCTGGGTGCTGATGAGCACATAGAGGTCACAGGGAAGGCTTTCCTCCCGCAGGTCGGAAAGGCTCTTCAGAAGCACCGCAGCGCAGAGGCGGTCATCCAGAGCTTTCCCGGCAAAGCCGCCGTTTTCCAGCTCAAACACGGGGCCGTAGAACACGCCGGGGGTACCCACGGGCACGCGTGCCTTGGCTTCCTCGGGGCTCATGCCCAGGTCGATGTAGAGATTTTTCACATCGATGGTTTTTTCCCGCTCTTCGGCGCTGAGCACATGGGGCGGGAGGCAGGCAATGACGCCGTAAAGAGGCTCATCGGCCATCACCGTAACTTCCCTGCCCGGGAGGGTGCGGCTGTCCACACCGCCGATGGCGGCGAATTTGGCAAAGCCCTCGCACACTTCCGTCACCACAAAGCCCACTTCGTCCATGTGAGCGTCCAGAAGCAGGCGCTTTGCCCCTTCCCTTCCGCAGCGGCGGATACCGATGAGGTTTCCGAGGGCGTCGGTATGCACTTCGTCCACCAGCGGCTCCAGCAGTGCCCGGACGGCCCGGGCCGCCGCATCTTCAAAACCCGAAGGGCCGCTGACGGCGCAAAGGGTCCTGGCTGTTTCAAGAATGTTCATTCTGTCCTCCTGATCTCTTCCGGCCTTTTTACATCCGGTTTACAAGTTCTCTGAAATAATTGCCCCGCTCCTCAAAGTTGCGGAAGCGGTCAAAGGACGCGCTGGCGGGACTCAGCAGCACCCGGTCACCGGGCTTTGCCGCCTTCGCGGCGGCCTCCACCGCCGCCTCAAATTCCGACTCCGCAAGAATTTCCGGCTTTTCTCCCGGCGCTTCCAGCACCGCCTGCCGGATCTTCTCCCCGGTGGGACCCGTGAGCACCAGCGTGCGCACGTAGCGGTTCACTTCCGCCCCCATGACGCCGTAGGGGATCTGCTTATCGTAACCCCCGGCAATGAGCACCACGGACTTTTCCGGGAACACCCGGAGGCTGGCCATGGTCCGGGTAGGACTGGATGCGATGGAATCGTTATAATAGGACACGCCCTCCAGTTCCCGCACCAGCTCCAGCCGGTGGGATACGCCGCCGAACTCCCGGGCAACGGAAAGGATGGCGTCCCTGCTCACCAGCGGCCAGACGGCGCAGATAGCCGCCATATAGTTTTCCACGTTGTGGTCCCCGGGAAGGCGGATCTCCTCCCGGGAAAGGAAGGCTTCCCCATTGAGATAAATCTGCTTTCCGTCGTAGCTGCAGCCTTCCTGCTGCGCCTTTTCCCTGCTGAAGCAGCGCAGGCTTCCGGCACAGAGACCGGCATAGGGCGCGCTGCCTTCGTCATCCCCGTTGAGCACCAGCACATCCCCGGGCTTCTGATGGCGCAGGATATTGGCCTTTGCTTCGGCATACTCCTCCAGACCCCTGTGCCAGTCCAGATGATTGGGGCGCACATTGGTCACCACGGCAACGTGGGGGCTGCGCTGCAGGTCCATCAGTTGGAAGGAGCTGAGCTCCACCACGGCATAATCCTCCGGGGAAATGGCCTCCGCCTCCGTAAGGAGAGGATGGCCGATGTTGCCCCCCAGCCACACCCGCTTCCCTGCCGCTTCCAGCATTTTGGCGATGAGCGTGGTGGTGGTGGTTTTCCCGTCGCTCCCTGTGACGGCAATGATGGGACAGGGGCACACCTCAAAGAAGGCCGCCATTTCACTGGTAAGTACCGACTGTTCCGGCAGCTTCACTAGATCGGGACGGATGCCCGGCGTGCGGAACACCACATCCTCCGTGATATCTTCCAGATAGTCCGGGCCGCAGAGATACTTCACCCCGGGGATGCCGGCCTTGCTCCCCTTGTCCCGGACCGTTACATCCATGTTTTCCTTCGCCAGCAGCCGCACCAGAGGCTCATTACTGATGCCCATGCCCAGCACGGCGATGCGTTTTCCGCGAAGACTGTCGAGAAAGCTCTGAAAATTCATAGGATCACTTCCCTGCCTGCAACACTGCAGTAATTACTGCGGATATTATAGACTGCGGCAGCTGAAATTTCAATGGTCCGCCTTGACACTTGCGGGTATCCGGGCGTAAAATACCCGGGTGAGGAAACAGGGCAGTCGCGCGTTTGAGGCGAAAGCGCAAACGTGAGGAAAGTCCGGGCTGCACAGGGCAAGGATAACGGCTAACGGCCGCCGAAGGCGACTTCAGGAAAAGTGCAACAGAGAGATACCGCCGCACTAATGTGCGGTAAGGGTGGAAACGTGGGGTAAGAGCCCACGGAACGGCTCGAGAGTGCCCGTTCATGTAAACTCTATCCGCAGCAACACCGTGGTAACGGGGGCAACAGGTCTGCCCGGCCGTCCCCGAGGAGGTGGCTCGAGCGCAGCGGCAACGCTGCGCCAAGATAGATGACTGCCGCGAGCAAGCGATCATCGGCCTCTGCTCGCACAGAACCCGGCTTACGGTTTGCTCACTCCGGGGCTGCTGCTTCATGCAGCAGCCCCACAATTATATCATCCCGCGGAGGCATGCAGCTGTTCCCCTTCGTCCGCATGCTGCAAATTACATATAAGAAGAAAACGGAGTTGATCACGATGAAACGAAAGCTCACCCGCGCGCTGGCTCTGCTGCTGAGCCTGCTCAGCCTGCTGTGCCTCTTTACCGGCTGCGGCGATATTGACCCCCAGGACGTGGTGGACATCGCCGGAGCGGTGCTGGACGAAGTTCTGGAAAGCGAAATGCTGACCGAACCTGCGGAAGGTTCCTGGGACTATGCGGAAGGAGCCCCGGTGCCGGAAGCTTCGGCAGAGCCGACTGACGCGCCTACACCCGAGCCTACACCCGAGCCTACACCCGAGCCCACGCCTGCGCTGGACCCGGACGGCACCTATGACAGTAAGGAGGATGTGGCCCTCTACCTGTATCTCTACGGCGAGCTTCCCGCCAACCTCATGACCAAGAACGTAGCCCGGGACCTGGGCTGGAGCGGCGGCTCCGTGGAAAACTACGCCCCGGGCATGTGCATCGGCGGCGACCGCTTCGGAAACTACGAGGAACTGCTCCCCGTCAAAAAGGGCCGTACCTACTACGAATGTGACATCGACACCCTCGGGGCAAGCTCCCGGGGCGCTAAGCGCATCGTGTTCTCCAATGACGGGCTCATCTATTACACCGATGACCACTACGAAAGCTTCACCCTGCTCTACGGGGAGGCGGACTGATGGCAAGCTTTATCCTGAACGGTGCTGACTGCACCCGGCCCCGGCAGAGCTGCATCCTGCTGGCAGATATCCTGCAGCTGCCGGAGGGCGGCAGAAATCTGGATGCGCTCCACGACCTCATCTGCAGCATCGGGGAGGACACCACGCTGGCAGTCCGGGACCCCGCGGCGCTGGAGCGGCAGCTGGGAGATTACGGCGTACGCCTGATGCGCATGCTTTCCGACGCTGCCGAAGAAAATCCGAAATTCAAATTGGAAATACACGGGGAGGAACACAGTATGACGATCGAAAATTACCGCGAGATGGGTCTGGACCTGGAGCAGCAGCTGCTTCTGCGCTACTCTCCCATTGCCCTGAAGCTCATCTATGACGAATCCGAAATTCCCGAAGGCACCGTCCGCCCCTGGCAGGATGAAGGCAACCGCCTCGCCATGTGTCAGGCTTTCGCCCTGGTACGCAGAAACCGCAAGTCCTTCACGCTCCTGAAGGAGGACCACTGGTGCGTCTGGCCCCTGGTCTCCTACCGAATCTGCCCCCTGGACGAAGCGGACTATGAGTACATAGGCACCAAGTTTTTCATGAAGGACCCCCAGCGGGGGGTGAAGTTCCTGAAGGAAGAGTACCCCTTCCTGAACGGCAAAGCTCCCATCGGCTTCTCCATCGCTCCTCTGCGCAGCTGCACCTTCGAGCCCGATCTGGTGTGCATCTACTGCAATCCCGCCCAGATCCGAAGCCTGCTGCTGGCCGCCAAGTTTGATTCCGGAGAAATGCTGAAGGTCACCCTGGACCCCGTTGACTCCTGCGTCCACTCCACCATCCCCGTTCTCAACGGGCAGGATTATAACATCACCTTCCCCGACCCCGGCGAATACGAGCGAGGTCTTACGGATGAAAACGAAGTGATGTTCACGCTCCGCGGGGAAAAGCTGCCCGTCCTCACCAACACCCTGAAGATGTTCGGCAGCATCAATTTCGGCTATCGGGGCCTGCAGATGGAAATGGACATGAATTTCCCCCGCCCCGAGTTCTACAACAAGATGTTTGACAAGTGGGGCCTTGCCACCGGTGCCGAGTGGAAGAAAGGCAAATAAAAACGGAATGAAACCGATATCCGCAGCTTTTGCGGATATCGGTTTTCCTATGTCGGACCCTGCCGGGCACATCTTCCTCTTGCCAATTTCTGCCCACTGCCGCATAATGAGAAAAAACGCGAAACGGAGGACCGAGCATGAAACGCAGCGAGATCAACCGGGCTCTGAAAGAGCTGGAAGCCATGTGCCGGGCATACCATTGCTATCTCCCCCCCTTCTGCCACTTCACCCCGGAAGAGTGGGAAACAAAGGGGCATGAATATGACGAAGTGCGCCACTGTATGCTGGGATGGGACATCACCGACTACGGCCTGGGCGACTTTGACAGGGTGGGCTTTTCCCTCATTACCATCCGCAACGGAAACCGCGCCATGGCGGAGCGCTACCCCAAGGTCTACGCGGAAAAGCTCCTCTACCTCCGGGAGGGGCAGTATTCCCCCAACCACTTCCACTGGTTCAAGACCGAGGATATCATCAACCGGGGCGGCGGCAATGTGCTCATCCGGGTATTCAATTCCCTTCCGGACGAATCCATTGACCGGGAATCCGATGTCACCGTGTATACCGACGGCAGGGCTTACACCGTACCCGCCGGGACCCAGATCCGCCTGACCCCCGGCGAATCCATCTTCATCCCCCAGTACCTTTACCATGATTTTGAGGTGGAAGCCGGCACCGGTGCGGTGCTGCTGGGAGAAGTCAGCCAGTGCAACGACGATTCCAACGATAACCGCTTCAATCCCCCGGTGGGCCGCTTCCCGGAAATCGAAGAAGACGAAGCGCCCTACCGGCTGCTGTGCAACGAATATCCCCCAGCGAAATGACAGGAGGTAAACCCATGCCGGACGTTGTCGCCCTTGGCGAACTTCTCATCGATTTCACTGCCCTAAGCACGGATGGGGAGGGCTACCCCACCATGGCTGCCCATCCCGGCGGCGCACCCGCCAACTTTCTGGCTGCCCTGAGCAAGCTGGGCGCCAAAACCGCCCTGCTGGGCAAGGTGGGCTGTGACGCTTTTGGACGCATGCTCACCGATACCCTCCGCAGCGCAGGCATCGGGACCCGGGGCATCGTTGCGGACCCGGAGGTTTTCACCACGCTTGCCTTCGTCACCCTGGACGGGCAGGGCGAGCGCTCCTTCTCCTTCGCCCGCAAGCCCGGGGCCGATACCCGCCTGCGCTTTGAGGAACTGGACCTTTCGCTCATCGACGAAGCAAAGGTCTTTCACTTCGGAACACTCTCCCTTACCGATGACCCCGCCCGGGACGCCACCTTCCGGGCGCTGGAATACGCCCGCAAGGCCGGCAAGCTCATCACCTACGACCCCAACCTGCGTCTGCCCCTCTGGCCTGGGGAGAGCGCGGCAAGATCCATGCTCCTTTGGGGACTGCAGCATGCAGATGTGGTCAAGATCAGCGACGAAGAGGCGGAATTCCTCTTCGGGCTGAAGCCCCGGGAAGGGGCGGAGCACATCCTCCGGGAGTTCGGCGTGAAGCTGGTGTTCGTCACCTGCGGCGCTCAGGGCTGCTATGCCGCAAACAGGCAGGCAGACTGTTTCACCCCCGCTCTGCAGGGGCTGGATGTTATCGATACCACCGGCGCGGGAGATATTTTCGGCGGCAGTGCCCTTTGGAAGCTGCTGCAGCTCGGCAAGGCCCCGGAAGCATTGGACCGGGAGGAACTCCGGGATATCACCGCCTTTGCTTCGGCCTGTGCGGGCCTCTCGGTGACAAAAGCGGGCGGCATTTCCAGCGTCCCCGCCTATGAAGACATTCTCCGGATCCTGCAGCCCTGACGCGGCACCCGGGAAGCAACCGAAAGAAAGATGCATAGTATGGATAGATTCAAACTCGTCAGCCGCAGCCACGAAAGCCGCAGCTGCAGCCCGGACTTTCTCCGACCGGAAGCAATTGAAACGGTTCGCGCTTTTCACCGCAGCTTTCCCATGTATGCCCCCACGCCCCTGGCAAAGCTCCCCAAAACCGCAGAGCTGCTGGGGCTCGGCGCCGTCTATGTCAAGGACGAATCCTACCGCTTCGGCCTGAACGCCTTCAAGGTGCTGGGCGGAAGCTACGCCATCGGCCACATTCTGGCCCGGCGTCTGGGACTGGACATGGCGGAGATGCGTTATGCCCGCATCACCGCGCCGGAGACCTTGGAAAAACTCGGGGCCCTCACCTTCGTCACCGCCACGGACGGAAATCACGGCAGAGGCGTCGCCTGGGCAGCCAATCACTTCGGCCACCGCTCCGTGGTCTACATGCCAAAAGGTACCGCTCCGGAGCGGCTGCAGAACATTCTGGCGGAAGGCAGCGACGCCTGCATCACAAAAATGAATTATGACGATGCGGTGCGCCATGCGGCAAATCAAGCCGAAACACAGGGCTGGCTCCTGGTGCAGGATACCGCCTGGGCCGGCTATGAAGAGGTGCCCCGGCGCATCATGCAGGGCTACGGCACCATGGGTCTGGAAGCGCTGGAACAGCTGCCGGAAAAACCAACCCATGTGTTCCTGCAGGCCGGTGTCGGCTCCATGGCAGGGGCCATCGCCGGGCTCTTCGCCGCATATTACGGCGAAGAGCGCCCTATTATCGGGATCGTGGAACCCAACGGCGCGGACTGCCACTACCGCACAGCCCTTGCCAATGACGGGCTTCTCCACAGTGTCACCGGACATATGGAGACCATCATGGCCGGGCTTGCCTGCGGCGAACCCTGCAGTCTGTCCTGGAACATTCTGGAGCGCTGTGCAGACCACTTTATTTCCTGCCCCGATTACGCAGCGGCAAAGGGCATGCGCATTCTGGGAAATCCCGCCGCCGGTGATGACAGGGTCATTTCCGGGGAAAGCGGCGCTTCCGCCTTCGGCTGCGTGGCGGAAATCATGTTAAATCCCGGCCTTCGGGAGCTGAAGGACACCCTTCGGCTGGACGAAGCTTCCCGGGTCCTCTTTTTCAGCACCGAGGGGGATACAGACACCGTCCATTACCGCTCCATCGTATGGGATGGCCGCTACCCCAGCTTCGGAGAAGCCTGAAAACGGAACATTTACAAAGGCGGAGCAGCCCAAGCTGCTCCGCCCTGCTGTTTCTCCGGCTGCCTACAGGATATCGGCCAGTTCTGCTTCCACTGCCTGCAGCTGCGTCTGCTGACCGGCATTGGTATACGCGGCAGGCGTAATGCCATGTCCCCGCATCAGCAGGGACGTATGGATGCCTTCCGAAAGGGCGTCGTACATCCGGGCATGCTCCAGCGCCTTTCCGGCATACCCTTCCCGCTTCTGCCCGTCTCCTATGCAGCACTTTGCAAGTTCCGCATAGGTTCTGGAAAGGAGCAGGTGATAATATCCGTAATCGCCCTCTTCAAAGAAAAGTTCCAGAATGCGGGGAATTTTCTCCAGAATCCCGATACGCTGTCCATCTGTCAGATTTGCATCCTCCACATAGACCCGGAGCATCTGACAGACCATCTGCAGGAACAGGTCCAGACTGCACTGAACAGAATCGATGCGCTCCTGCCCTTCCAGAATATCCAGCGCGGTTCGCTCGATGGCCGACCAGCTGCCGGGCAGCTTCATCAGCCAGCGGACAGCCGCTTCCCGGTTTCCCAGAAGCTTGCTGCATACGGCGATGTGGCTGATACAGCGGCACTGCTCCTCCACATCCTCCGTCATCTTCAGAAAGCGTTCCGCAACGGACACCGACAGTTCCAGATAGTGCTTTCGCTCCCCGTCTTCCCTGTACAGACCCATCAGGTAGGCATCGTGCATCATGTGATCGATCACGGTATTGTGATTGGGAAATGCAGCGTACAGCCGCTGACTCAGGGCATAGGCAGTGGAAAGATCGCCCCGGTGATGGGCTTCCTCCCGTTCCTTTTCATACTCCTCGATCATACGTTTGTTGGTTTCGTAGTCTGCACCCAGCAGGGAATCCACCGTCACGCCGTAAAAGGACGCCAGGACGGGCAGAAACATAATATCCGGCCAGGTGCTGCTGTTCTCCCATCTGCTGACAGACTGCTTGGAAACATCCAGGAGCTCTGCCAGCTGTTCCTGAGTCAGTCCCCGCTGTTTTCTCAGGGTTCTGAGGTTGTCACCAAAATTGAAGGCCATAAAACTACCTCCTATGAAGATTTTTTGCAGCTGCAGCCTGAGCATAGCAAAAATGCATACCACGTCCAAGGTCTCATTTCGCGATACCGGTTGCAGAACCCGAGACAGCCTTCCCGAAGCACCACAGCTCTTTGCCCTCGCACGACCGAAGCACCGACGCTGAAATTACAAACGCCCTGATCCTGCGGTTCCAAGAAACCATGACAGCCGCCGCTGCCGCTTCGCCACAGTCAGAGCCCTTTCGCTTCCCTTGTATTTCCGACATATTCTCAAACACAGCTTACAGAATATTTCGTTTTCATTGATTTCATATGCTGTACATTGAATGCAGGAAAACCTTCGTTTTCATGAAATTATTCTCTCCAAACCAGGAAACGGCGGAGAAATCCCCTTCCTCATTGCAGCATTCTTCACACTTTTGCAATATCCGCGCAGCTTTTTTTGCAATTATGAACAAATTTTGTATAATTTTGCCGGCATTTAGCCGTCTCTCCCTTTACACTGCAAGTTCAGTCTGCTATAATCTGCAAAGAAAGTTTTTTAGGAGGATTTTTCTATGGCAAAGCGCAAACTCTCTCTGCCGGCATGGATCTTCATCGGCATGCTGGCCGGTATTCTGGTAGGTCTTCTTTTCCTCAAGAATCCCACTTTCACTACCGACTACCTCAAGCCCATCGGCACCATCTACATCAACCTGCTGAAGTTCCTGGTCGTCCCCGTGGTGCTCTTCTCCATCGCGGACGGCGTCATCAACCTGAAGGACCTGAAGCGCGTCGGCGGCGTCGGCATCAAGACTTTCATTTACTACATGTGCTCCACCGCCCTGGCCGTGGTCATCGGTCTGGTCGTGGTCAACCTCTTCAAGGGCCTCTTCCCCGCTCTGCCCAGCACCGATCTTTCCGGCCTGGAATATGAAGCGAAGGCTGCCCCCTCCGTGATGAGCGTCATCGTCAACATCTTCCCCGACAGCTTCCTCAAGCCCATGGTGGATGCCAACATGCTGCCTCTCATCGTCACCTCCGTCTTTATCGGCGCCGGTGTCCTGGCTGCCGGTGAAAAGGGCAAGGTGATCGGCAACATCATCAACAGCTTCTCCGAAGTGATCATGAAGGTCATGATGATGATCATCAAGATCACCCCCATCGGCGTCTTCTGCCTCATGGCCAACGTGGTCGCCGTCAACGGCGCTTCCATCGTGGGCACCCTGGCTCTCGTTCTCCTCGTTGCCTACATCGCCTACATCCTGCATGTACTCATCGTCTACGGCCTCAGCGTCAAATTCCTCTCCAAGATGAGCCCCATCGCCTTCTTCAAGGGCATCGCCCCCGCGATGATTACTGCTTTCACCACCACCTCTTCCAACGCCACGCTTCCTGTCAACATGGAGTGCTGCAACAAGATGGGTGCCGAGCCTGAGATCAGCTCCTTCGTGCTGCCTCTGGGCGCCACCATCAACATGGACGGCACCGCCATCTACCAGGCTGTCGCCACCGTCTTCATTGCCGCCTGCTATGGCATTGATCTGTCCGTTGCCGATATGGCTATGGTGGTTATGACTGCCACGCTGGCCTCCATCGGTACTGCCGGTGTCTCCGGTGCCGGCATGATCATGCTGGCCATGGTTCTGGAAACCATCGGTCTGCCCGTGGAAGGCATCGCCATCATCGCCGGTATCGACAAGATCTTCGACATGGGCCGCACCACGCTGAACATCACCGGCGATGCCACCTGCGCCCTGTGGATCTCCAAGCTGGAACGCAACAAGAAGGCCAAGAACTGAGTTTTTATTCCGCTTTGATCGGACTGCCGCTCATTTGAGCGGCAGTCTTTTTTTGCTAATCCCCTGCCCTGCTTTGCCAGATACACCCAATGTCACATTCGGCATAAGTCGGAAAATATTGAGGATACTACCAGATGTCAAACAGGCAATCATTTGACTGGCAAAGGAGTTTTCAGGATGAAAGCAACCGGCATTGTCCGAAGAATAGATGATCTTGGCAGAGTCGTCATCCCCAAGGAGATCCGCCGCACCATGCGGATCCGGGAGGGCGACCCGTCACAGACTACATTGACATCATGGGAAAAATACTGCTTCGCCATGCTCGATTTAGCCAAACGCCGAGGCTGGTAGCTGTACATAGTGACGAAGATACTCTTCGGAACGATGTGTATTCGTCAACGGCACATATCGGGAGAGACAACAGACGGGAGAAATCCCGTCTGTTGCTTTATGTGAAAACCATGAGAAAAAGTCACCTGCTATCTTGTTATTCCGCGGTCTGCGTGCTATACTTTGCTCAGAAAATAAACGCGTTTTAAATTGGCGTTTTTACAAAAGAGGTGACGCGGAGTGGCGACACACAGAAACGAACAGGAACGGCTGCATGACCGCAAGCTTGTGTTGTATACGGCGGCGAGAATGTTTTTGGAAAAGGGCTACGAAGCGGCCTCCGTTCGGCAGATCGCATCGGCAGCGGGAATCAACGTCAACACCATGGTGCATGATTTTGGCGCGAAGGAAAACATTCTTTGCGAGCTGGTGGAATACGTTCTCAAGGGACAGTTTTCCGCCGCCAAAAATCTGCTGCTGGGCATGACCGAGGACGGGGTCCTATACTACGCCGCGGAAACGGCGCTGCAGCTCCACATGGCGGAATGCAGTGAGGCGGCACGAAACTTATACCGCTCCGCCTACTCTCTGTCCCTGACCTCGGAGCTTATTCAGAGAAACATAGCGGAGAAGTTGACCTCCGTGGTATTCCGGGAGTACCTGCCCGACTGTTCATTGGAGGACTTCTATCGGCTGGAGATCGCTTCCGGCAGTATGATCTGGGGGTACATGACGATTCCCTGTGACGCGGATTTCACCATAGAGCAAAAGGTGGATTGTTTTCTGGACGCGGCGCTGCGGATCTACCGGGTGCCGGAGGAGAAGATCGCGGAGGCCAAAGCCTTAGTAAAGCGCTTTGACTATCCCACCATCGCAAGACAGACGATCGCAGATATGCTGGAATTCCTGGAGAAGCCGGAGAAGAAAGGCTCTCTACTACCGAAAGATGTGGCAATGTAATAAAAACTGGCCGACAAGACTTTATGATGAGGGGTACCCCACGGTCATGGGTTAATGAACCCATGACCGACTTTTGATGTGTTTTGATTTTCCCAAGGAGGATTACTTATGAAAAAACGGATTTTGAGTATGTTGATTACCATCGTCATGGCGGCGGTGCTTCTGTCCACTGCGGCACTGGCGGAGA
>JAZSQG010000297.1:0-2270 GCA_045537855.1 Oscillospiraceae bacterium | reverse complement strand
CCTGCAGGCTCTGGTAGCCGCTCTGCAGCTCGATGACGGTCACATCCTTGCCTTCCTTTTTCAGGTCGATGGCCGCTTCCAGACCCACGGCACCGGCGCCCACCACCACGACCTTCTGGCCGCAGGGCTTCTCGCCCGCGTCCACTTCGGGCGCCCAGTGGACATGCGCCTTGTGGATGCCAGGCAGCTCGGGCACCAGGGGATCAGCCCCGATGGCCACGATGATGCCGTCATACTGCTCCTTTTCCAGCAGCTCCCGGGTGGCCTCCGTGTTCAGGAGGATCTTCGCGCCGCAGTGCTCCGCCTGATAGATCAGGTACTTTACATAGTCGGCCATGTCCTGCTTGAAGGAGGGGAGGGCCGCATAGCGCAGGGCGCCGCCCAGCTGGCCGGACTTTTCATACAGGGTGACATCGTGCCCCCGGTCGCAGAGGATCTGCGCGGCGGTGATGCCGCCGGGGCCGCCGCCGATGACGGCGATGCGCTTTTTGGTTTCGGCCTTCTGCACCCGACCCAGGGGGAATTCCCGCTCGTTGCCCAGGAAGGGGTTGACGGCGCAGCCGATGACCTTGTGGTTCAGGCCGCCGCAGTACTGGCAGCGCAGGCAGGGGCGGTGGTCCTGTTCCCGGCCCTCGGCATATTTCCGGGGCATTTCGGGGTCGGCCAGCAGGGGACGGCACATGGAGACGAAGTCGGCCATGCCGTTGGCGATGATGTATTCCGCCCGGTCGATGCTCATGATGGAGCCTACGGTGTTGATGAGCAGGTTGGGGAACTCCTTCTTGATGGAGGCGGCATAATGGACATTGTATTCCCGGTCCATCATGTAGTTCTGCCACCAGTTGCGCATGTACTCGAATTCGCCGTGGAGACCGGCGGAAACGTGGAGAATGTCGATCTTGTCCTGGATCATGGCGATGTAGCGCAGCGTTTCCTCATAGCCCATGCCGCCGGGCTTGATCTCATCGGCGGAGATGCGGAATTCGATGACGAAGTCTTCTCCCACCAGCTCCCGGACCCGGTCCAGCACTTCAATGGTGAAGCGGGCGCGGTTTTCCAGGCTGCCGCCGTATTCATCGGTGCGGAAATTGTAGAGGGGGCTGGAGAACTGGCTGATGAGGTTGCCGTGGCCGCCGTGGATCATGCACATGCGCATGCCTGCCAGCTTGGCCCGGTAGGCCGCCATGGCGTATTTTTCCACGGTCTCATGGATCTTTTCCCGGCTCATTTCCACGGTCATCCGGGGCTCGCGGCCCTCGGCTTTCGCGCTGGAAAGTTCCCAGGAGGAGTAGATGGCGGAAGGGGCGTAGGCGGGTTTGCCGGTGCGCTCAAACTGGGCGTCCTTGCCGCCGTGGTTGATCTCCAGAGAAGCGTGGGCGCCGAAGCCTTCGCACATGTCGGAGAACCAGCTCATGGGCAGGATACATTCGTCCTTACTCATGTCCAGCTGCAGTTCTTCGTTGCAGCATTCCTCGATGTCCACCATGACATTGCCCACAGACAGAATGGCGGCGCCGCCGTGGGCGATGGATCGGTTCAGGTCCACAAACTCTCTGGTGACCTTGTGGTCCAGACTGGCCAGATTCAAAGAAGGAGGAGCCAGCTCGATGCGGTTTCTGAAGTCCACACCGCGGATGCGGATGGGGGAGAATACGTGTTCGTAACGGGAACCCATAATTTTCTTCCTTTCTTTCTGCTCATTGTGCCCTGGCGGCATCGTTTTCTGCCTGACATTATAACATAGAGCGTCTGACATTGTAAACCGAGTTCGGCGGGGGCGAGCCGGAAAAGCGGATGGGAATCAGGCGCTCGACCGCAGCTTCGCGCCCCGGGGGCGGAGATGAAAAAACTCCGGACGGGGAAGTCCCGTCCGGAGTTTTTTATGTCGTTTGTGTCCTTTACTCCAGGGCCAGAAGCTCGCGGATCTGGCTGGTGTAAAGCTCGTAGTAGAGGCCCTTCTTTTCCATGAGGGCGTCATGGTTGCCCTCTTCGGCGATAATGCCGCTCTGGATGTAGAAGATGCGGTCGCAGTTGCGGATGGTGCTGAGGCGATGAGCCACGATGAAGGAGGTGCGGCCCTTCAGCAGGGCGGAGATGCCCTCCTGCACCAGACGCTCGGTGTTGGTGTCCACGCAGCTGGTGGCCTCGTCCAGGATCAGGATGCGGGGATCGCTGAGGAGGGTACGGGCAAAGGAGATCAGCTGCTTCTGACCGGCAGAGAGGCCCTCGCCCCGTTCCTTGGTTTCGGTCTGGTAGCCGTCCTCCATCTC
>JAZSQG010000346.1:0-13825 GCA_045537855.1 Oscillospiraceae bacterium | reverse complement strand
TTACAGCACACTGGGGCGTGTCCACGATGAGCTCTACCCTCTGTATGAGACCGTGCACGCCGCAAAGCAGATGGATGACATGCTGGACATCTTCAATGATGCCATCAAGGCCGGCGAGGCGGTGAAGGAAAAGATCCGCGCCGTGGAGGCCAGCAACGAAAATCTGTCCGCCGCGGCGGAGACCTATGCGAAAAACCAGTCCAAAGACGATTATTATGCCGGTATCCAGAGCGAAGTGGAAAACACCGAGTCCTACTGCAATGAGGAATCCGTGGATGAGATTATTGAGCAGCTGGAGAGTGTGCGCCGCTATCTCTTTGCCGATGTCAGGGCGGAGGGCGTGGATAGATACGCAAAAGCCGGTCTGTATGTTCTCCTGCAGTTGCCCTTCTACGGCTGCGATCTGACGGAAGCCGGTGAGGACATGGATGCCAGAGAAAGCCTCGCCATCTCCAAAGAGGCCAAGCGGCTGGCGGAACTCAAGTCCACGCCCGAGAATGTATTTGAGCAGGAGCGGATCCTGTACGAAGGCTATGTCCTGGTGATGCAGGAGGAAAAGCTCAACAATGTGGGCGCATCCACCGGCGATGCCTATCTCAAGCAGATCCGGGAAGTCCTGACCAAGGATAAGGACAATGTGGACGTAGGCGTGCCGCGGTATTATGTCTACCTGCTGAACAACTGCGGCGTGAAGGCCAAGAGCGGGGAAGAAGAGGTGGATACCACCGCCGAGAGCAATGCTCAGGAGTTGGGCACAAAGGCGGAAAACGCCGTGGAGAAGAATCCCTCCACCCAGCAATACAGCTACCTGAGCTTTGCCGGAGTGACAGGCACCGCCGGGGATGCACCCGACAACGCCTCCATGGAAGTGGAGGAAGGGAAGACCGGCATCATCAAAATGCTGGGCAACATGCTGGATACCTTTGCCGACCTGACAAGCGGGCTGGACAAGGCGGTGGAGGGGGCCCGGGATAACCTGCTCACCACTCAGTACATCTTTGAAAACTTCTCCAACCATGCCATGACAACCCAGAAATACCGGGCAAATGAAGGTCTGGTGGACGGTCAGTTCTTCAAGACCATGACCAATGTGGATATCAGCGGCACCAACAATGCCCTCTTCGGCTGCGAGGTGGAGTATATCCTTTACGGCTACCGGGGGTCTCCTACAGCGCCCACCACCGGCCCCCAGGACAATGTCAAGACGGCCCGCAACCGCATTTTTGTGGTCCGCTTTGTGTGCAACACCATCTATGCCCTCAGTTCTTCCGAGATCCGGCTGGAGACCACGCCTCCCGCCATGGCCATTCAGGCGGCGACGCTGGGTGTCTTCCCCTATCAGGTGGCCCGGGTGGTGCTGCAGCTCTGCCTGGCATTGGCGGAAACCATCCTGGATATGGAAAAAATCATGGACGGCGAAAAGGTGCCCCTCCTGAAAAGCTCCCAGACCTGGACCATGAGCGCCAAGGGCGCCTGCAAGGCTCTGGTGGACGAAGCCACGGAGGAGGTTCTGAAGCAGGTGAACACCGCTTCCGCTCAAATTTTCGATGCGCTGCAGAAGTATGTGGATAACGGTGTCTCCTATGTGGCGGGGGAAGTGACCAATGCCGCAGGGAACATTGTGGACGGTACTGCCGCCGCCCTGTCGGAGAGCCTGAATGCCTGTCTGGAAAGTATGCTCCGGGGTGTCAGCGATGAAGTGGAGAATATCTACTTCTCCATCTTTGACGCGGCTACCCAGCTCGTCAGCATCGACGAAGCCTATGTCCGGGAGAAGCTCACCGCTGCGGTGAACAAATATCTGGATGAAGTGAGCGGTTCCTCCGTTACCGGGCCGGTGGCGGATTTTCTGAAAAGCAAATCCGGTGACGCGGTGGACTTCGTGATGAAGTATGAAGTTAAGAGCGGCGTGAGCATTGCTTCCTTCCTGAGCTCCTACAGCCAGAAGGTGCAGCAGTCTCTGGACAGCGGCACGGTCGCCGCCCTGGAGCTGAGCGCCGAAGAATGCCAGAGCCTGACGACGGTCCTTGCCGAGATCCCCAATCTGTATATCCAGAAAGTGGCGGGTAGCGTCAAGGCGCTGGTAAAAGAGTGGGTCGGCGGTCTGCAGGATGAAGTCAGCGGCTATCTCAACGAGGGCATCCAGGGTGTGGAGGATCAGGCCAATTCCATGACGGCGGCCGCCGCCCAGAAGGTGAAAAACAGTGTCTACGGCAAGATCGACGAGTTTTTCCCCGGTCAGGGCAATATGGAGATCAACGGAACGGCGGCGGGCAAGACCAGTCTGGCTTCTTCCATCCGCTTCGGCTATGCGGACTATCTGCGCCTCTTCCTGTTCCTTGGACTGCTGGCGGATTCCGACGCCGTGGTGGGCCGGGTGGCGGAAGTGATCACCCTGAACATGCGCCACGGCCTTGTGATGAACGACGGTACCCAGCATCCCTGCAAGGATACCTTCCACATGAACAAAGCCTACAGCTATGTGGAGATCAGCGCTCAGGTGGAGATCAAGCCCTTCCTGCTGAGCAACGAACTGGTGCGGCACATGGGCGCAGATGAGATCGATGCCCACAGCAGCCTCTGGAGCTATCCTTACAGCTGTATTGCCGGTTATTAAGGGGGAGAAAACGTGATGAAGCGCTTTGCCCGGTCGCAGGCGGGCTCCATGACCATTGAAGCCACCATTTCGGTGCTGGCTTTCGTGTTCGTCATGATCACCCTGCTGACCATCATCAATGTATCCCGGGCGCGGACCGCCATTCAGGCGGCAGTGAACAAGAGCGCCCTGGAGATCTCCCAGTACATGTATCTGTATAAGATCAGCGGCCTGTATGACCTGGATATGACCCTGCAGGAAGAAGGGGATGCGGGCCTGGGGAAGGTGGACAGCTCCGCAAAGAAGCTGGAGGATATGTCCGCCGGCATCGGCGCCCTGTTTCAGGGGGTGGCCAGCTCCGGCAAGTCCGTGCAGAGCAGCTTTGCCGAGGGAGACATGGGCGCTGCGCTGGAAGAACTGAAACAAGCCGCCGCCGAGGGAAAGGACCAGGCGGAGGAGATCAAAACCCATTATTCCGCCCTGGAAGCGGAAATCAAGGGAATTGCCGAAGACCCCCTGCAGTTTGTGAAATCTCTGGGGGCCCTGGGCGTCAGTGCGGGCATGAGCGAAGCAAAGTCCTTCCTCATCGGTTCCCTGCTGGCAAAGGCCATGATGTGCAATCATCTGGAAACCGATACCATGACGGCCGACCAGCGGCTGCGTTCCCTGGGCGTGGTGGACGGAGAAAAGGGGCTGGACCTGTCCCGCTCCAGTGTCTTTTCCATCTATTCCGCCTCTGCCAATCCCGGCGAAGATATCAACATCGTGGCCGTCTACAAGCTGAAGCTGTTTCCGCTGCTGAAGGCGGATTTCACCGTCACCTATGCCCAGAGTGCCTCCGTGCGGGCCTGGCTGGGCGGGGATGCCGCCTGAACGCGGTTTCGGGAAAGGAGTTCGCGAGCTTTGGAGATCCTGTGGCTCTCTCTGGCCGCCCTGCTGCTGGCAGGCTGCGGCGTATGTTACCTGCAAAAAGGCAGCGTGACCCCGGACGAAGGGGAGCGCAAGGCGCTGGATGCCCTGTTTTCCCGGCGAACGAGCCTGCTGGCAGGGATCCTGGGGGCGGTGCTGGGCGCCGCCGCGGTCATCTGGGCCTGCCGCCATTACGGGCACGGCCTGCTGCACGGCTTCCGCCTCCTCTTTTTGCTGGAGTGGCTGCTGGTCATCGCCCTCATTGACCTGAAGTGCTATATCATCCAGAACCGTGTGCTGCTGGTCGGTCTGGCTGCGGCGGTGCTGCTGCTGGTGCTGCAGTGGCTGCTGGGCGCGCACCCGGGGGCCCTGCTGCGGGATGCCCTGCTTGGGATGCTGCTGGGTCTGGCGGTCTTTGGCCTCTGTGCCCTGCTGAGCCGGGGCGGCATGGGCGCGGGAGATGTGAAGCTTTTTGCCCTGCTGGGCCTCTTTCTGGGCTGGCAGGGGGTGTTCAATGTCATCCTCTTCTCCGTGCTGGGGATGGCGCTGAGCGGCATCGTGCTGATGCTGATGAAACGGAAAAACCGCAGGTCGCTGCTGCCCATGGGGCCCTTTGCCCTCTTTGGGATGCTGCTTGCCCTGCTGCTGGGCATTTGAACTGCCCGTGGATAGGAGGAGTGGAAGATGAAAAAGGCATGGCTGCTTTTGCCGCTGCTGCTTTTGCTGCTGGCTCTGGGCTGGTTCAAGGTCCTGGGGAATCTCAGCGCCCGGGAGGAAGGACCGAACCCGGAGGCGATTGCCGAATATAAGGAGATCGCCCGGGGGCAGATGGCTTTGGGCGCCTACGGTGCGGCCATCGACTATCTGAACCGGGCCCTTGCGCTGGAGGACAGCCCCGAAACCCGCTTCCTGCTTTGCGAAGCCTACGAAGCTGCCGGGCAGGCCCGGCAGGGGGAAAAGCTTCTGGAGCAGGCACTGGAGCTGTGGCCGGGGAATGCCGAAGTCTATGAGCGCCTCAGCAGCTTTCAGGTCCGCTATCTGGATTACGAGGGCTGCGTGGAGACCTGTCTTGCCGCCTTTTCCGCCGGCTGCTTCACGGAACATGTGGAGCGCCTCTATTTCGAAACGGCCTACCGCTTTGAAGTGGTGAGCAGCGCCTTTGAAGAGGCGGGCAGCTTCTACAACAGCCGGGCCTGCGTGGTGGATGAAGGCGGGGTCTTCTATGTGAATTCGGATATGGATGCGGTCCTTGGCCCCTACGCGGGAGGCGATGCGGTCCTTTCCGATGTGGTGGCTGCAAATACCGAAGAAGGCTGGGCCTTCCTTACCCGCAGCGGGCAGAGCTATATGCGCTCGGAGACGGTCTATGAGCAGCTCTGGTCCCTGTCCGAAGGGCGGGCGCTGGTGCGGCGCGGCGGCAGTTACTACTATGTGGATGATGCCTTCCGGGAAGTGCTGGGCCCCTATCAGGACGGCACCTCGTTCTATAACGGCGTGGCCGCCGTGAAGCAGGAGGGCGCGTGGCAGCTCATCGACCTCAGCGGCAATGTGCTGCTGGGCGGGTTGACGGATGTGGTCATCAACGAAGCGCGGCTGTGCAGCAACAAGGGCGTGATCTTTGCCAGCACCGGCCGGGGCTACGACATGTACGCCACCAATGGGCAGCTGATCCGGGAATGCGGCTTCGAAGAAGCCCAAACCTTCTATGCGGACACCATGGCGGCCGTAAAGCTGAACGGGAAATGGGGCTTTGTGGATACTTCCGGACAGCTGGTGCTGGAAGCCGTGTATGAGGACGCCCGCTCCTTCGGAAGCGGTGTGGCCGCCGTGAAGCAGGGGGATGCCTGGGGCTTTATTCTGGCTTCCGGGCGGGAAGTGATCGCACCCCGGTTTCAGGATGCCAAGGCTTTTTCCGCTGACGGCATCGCCCCGGTGATGCTGGAGGGCAAGTGGCGCTATATTCAGCTGCCCTACCTCCCCGGAGGGAACGGCTGATGAGGCTTTTTGATAAGCGCAGGGGGGAAGCCCCCTTCCGGGCGGAGGCAGCATACCTCTGCGACATCGGGCTGAAGCGCAAGCTCAACCAGGACAATGTCCTTTTTGACGGGCGGGTGCTCCCGCCCCGGGAGCGGAAGAACAACCCCAGGGCGCAGTCGCTTTCCGCCGATACCGACGGGCTGATTACCTTCGGCGTGTTTGACGGCATGGGCGGCGAAAGCTACGGGGAATTTGCCTCCTTCGAGGCGGCAAACGCCCTGAAGGAGCGAAGCGAAGCCGAAGATTTCTCCTTTCCCGATGACGGGGAAGTCCGGCAGCTCTTTGCAGCCATGGACCGCCGGGTCAGCGACATGGGGGACGAACTGCGTGCTTCCCGGGTGGGCACCACCGCCGTGATTTTGCTGCTGCAGGAGGAGCGGGCGGTCGCCGCCAATGTGGGAGACAGCCGGGCCTATCTCTGGCGGGATGGGGAACTGGAACAGCTTTCGGCAGACCATCTGGAGGATGAAGCCCTGCCGGGGCGAAGCCGGGGGCTGGTGCAGTACCTGGGCATGCGCAACGGTCTGGGTCTGGAGCCGGAGATCCGCAGGGTGAAGCTGCGGGCGGGGGACTGCCTCCTGCTGTGCAGCGACGGCTTCAGCGGCGCCCTTCCCGAAGACATGCTGCGTCAGAAGCTGCAGCAGCTGCTTGCATCCGGCTGCAGCGTGGGAGAGATCACCGAAAAACTGGTGGAAGAAGCCCTCGTGGGCGACGGAAAAGATAATACAACGCTTCTGCTGTGCAGGATCGTTGCGAAGGAGGCATAAACCGTGGATGCGTTTTACAGACAGGAACGGGAACGGATCCTGACGGAATACCGGGAGAAATTCGGCACGGTATTCGGACATTGGAACATTTCGGAATATATCGGCTCCGGCAGCTTCGGAAAGGTTTTCAAGATCGAGCGGGATGACTTCGGCCATTACAGCTCTGCCCTGAAGGTCATCTCCATCCCTGCGGAGAGCGATGAGACCTATCGGCAGATCCGGGACGGCAAGAGCCCGGAGGAACTGATCCGCAAATACGATGATATCCAGGCCAGCGTGGTGCAGGAATTCATCAGCATGGCTGCCATGGTCAATGTGCCCACCATCGTCCGCTATGAGGACCATGTGGTGGTGCCCATGGATGACGGCATCGGCCGCTATGTGCTCATCCGCATGGAACTGCTGACACCTTATAAGAGCTATCGGACCTCTGCCAAAGAGCAGGGCTTCCGGGAGGAGCGGGTAGTCAAGATGGCAAAGGACATCTGCACAGCCCTGCGAGCCTGCCACAGGCAGCAGCCTCCCCTCATCCACCGGGACGTGAAGCCGGATAATATTTTCTATCTGCAGACCGCCTCCGGGGACGAGTATTTCAAGCTGGGAGACTTCGGCGTTGCCCGGCGGATGGAAGGCTCCAGCGACATGTCCCATAAGGGCACCTTCGACTACATGGCCCCGGAAGTGGCCAAAATGTACGACTACGACCACCAGGTGGATATCTATTCCCTGGGTCTCGTGCTGTACGAAGCCTGCAACGGCGGCCGCCTGCCCTTCCTGGGGGAGAATGCCAGCAACAACGATAAGAAGGACGCGGTGACCCGCCGCCTGAACGGGGAAGAACTCCCCGCCCCCAGCGACTGTTCGCCCCGGCTGGCCGAAATCATTCTCCGGGCCTGCTCCTTCTGGCCGGAGGACCGCTATCCCGATGCCGACGCCATGCTCCGGGACCTGGAAGCGCTGGACGGCCCCGTCGCCATCGTTGCCCCGGCCAAAAAGCCGGGTAAGAGCGAGAAAAAGAAGGCGGAAAGCGCCCCGGCCCACAAGAACGAAGAGATGCGCCGGAGTGACACGGCTGCCATGAAGAAGGCTGAGCCTGTGTCCGCGCCCCAGAAGAAAAAGGGGAAGGGCGGTGTGATTTTCCTGGTTATTGTGCTGATCCTTGCGGCGGCGGTGGCGGTGTTCCTCTTCACCGGAAAATCCGAGGAGCCGCCCGCAGTCAGCGCCACCCCCGCACCCACACCCGCAGCAAAGGCGACGCCCACGCCGGAACCCACTCCCGAAGCGGTGGAGGAAACTGCCAATGTGCAGTTGGGCGATCAAAGCTATGACGCTGCCGCCACCCGGGTGGAAGTGAAGGAGCAGGGCCTGGAGGATATCAGCGCCATCTCCGCGCTCAGCGCCGTGACGGTGGTGAATCTGGACGGAAACAGCATCCGTGATGTATCGCCTCTGGCTGCCCTCAGCGCACTGGAAGCCCTGTCGCTGCAGAATAACGGCCTGCAGAGCCTCCGGGGGCTGGAAGGGCTGGGCGGTCTGGGTCGGGTCTACCTGAACGGCAACCGCATTTCCGACCTTGCGCCTCTGGCGGGGCTGGAAAATCTGCAGATCCTGCAGCTCAACGATAACGCCGTGGCGGATGTGGGCGCCCTTGCGGGGCTTGGGCAGCTGCAGCAGCTGAGCCTCCGCGGCAACGCCGTCAGCGATGTGACGCCCCTGGCCGGTCTGACGAAGCTGGAAAAGCTCTCTCTGGAGGGGAACCCTGTGGAAGACGTGAGCGCCCTTGCGGGGCTCACGGGCCTGAAATCTCTGGACCTGAAGGGTACGCAGGTGCCCTACGCCGAGATCCGCCGGCTGCAGGCAATGCTGCCGGAATGCAGCATTGCCTACGATGTGCCGGAAATTAGCCTGCAGCTGCAGGAATATCAGTACATTTATGAGAATGTGGATTGGGAGCTGAGCTTTGATGTGCTGGAGCCCCAGGACCTGGACCGCAGCCTCATTACCTGGACTTCCTCTGATCCCGGCATTGCAACGGTGGACGCCCGGGGCGTGGTCAGCACCAAAAAAGTGGGCAATACCGTCATCACCGCCAGCCTGGAAGGGCAGGAAAGTCAGTGCAAGCTGTACGTTATCAGCAGCGGAAGCGGAAGCAGTGGCGGCGGGAGCAGTGGTGGCGGCAGCAGCAGCGGCAGCGGCAGCCTGAAGCTCTCCGCCAGCAGCCTGACCCGGAACAGCGGGTCCGTCATCACAGTGGAAGCCAGCGGTACCGGCGGCAAGTCCGTTACCTGGAGCGTCAGCAATTCCCGGGTCCTGATCATTCGGGAAACCGACAGCAATTCTGTTACCATTCTTTGCGATCAGGCAGGTACTGCCTATATTACAGCGACGCTGGGCGGTTCCAGTGCAAGCTGTAAAGTGGTCGTAAACTGGTAAGCCGTGGATGGAGGAAGCATTATGGGTTATTTTTCTCAGCAGAATCAGGGACACCGTTCGTTTCTGGTATACACGACTTCCCAGGAAGACGTGATCGACAGCGTTGCGCTGGGTATGTTTGAAAACAACCGGATCGCCGGTTTGCTGAGTCCCGTGTATTCCGTGGTGGACGCCACGGCCAGCTTTCAGTACAATATCACGTCCAAGCTGCCTCTGAATCTGTATTTCACCGGGCCTGTGGGCCGGGTGAAGCTCCTGAAGGTCATGCGCAGCATTGCCGGCGCACTGGCCGAAGCGGAGGAGTATCTCATCCCTGCCGAGCAGATGCAGCTGCAGCTGGACCGGGTCTATGCCGATGTGAGCAGCGGCGCGGTGGAGCTCGTCTGTCTGCCTCTGCGGAACCTGCAGGCGGAGGGCGGGATCGGAAATTTCTTCCGGGAACTGTTCAACGGCGTCCAGCATGATGTGCGGGAAGGCGGAGAATATCTGGCGGTGCTGTCCAACTATCTGAATCAGCACCGGGAGCTGCCCCTGCAGGATTTTGTTTCCCTGCTGGATTCTCTTCTGGAAAAGCAGCCGGAAGGCAGCCTGCGTCAGCCTGCCTACATGCCGGGGAGCATGGGCTCCCTGCACGGCAATACCGGCGGTACCGGAAGGGGCCGCATGGTCAAGCCTGTGAGTGCGCCTGTCGCGCCCCCCGCAGCGCCGCCTCCAACGCCTGCGGAGGAGAAGAAGAGCGGCGGTTTTATGAATTCCCTCTTCGGCAAGGACAGCCGGAAAAAGCCTGCCGAGAAGGAAGTCGAGAAGAAAGCCGACAAAAAGGCCGAAAAGAAGCAGGATAGGAAGGCCGACAAGAAAGAAAAGAAGGGAATTACCACTTCCTTCGCCGTGCCCGGTGCGGAAGATCCGTTCAGCGAGCCTGTACCGGAAGTGGTGCCCCGCCGCAATACCTCGGCTCCGGCCGCAGTCCGGGCGGCAACTCCTGCAGCGGCACCTGCTGCCGCACCCCGGGCTGCTGCGCCTGCCCCGGCAGCCGCTCCGGCCCATGAGGCAGCGCCCCGCCAGAGCTTCGTGCCCTCTGCGGGCATCAGCTTTGGCGCCACCACCTATCTGGACGGCGCCTACACCGGGGGTACCACCGTCATCGAGACCCAGGCACAGACCAATATTTTCAATCCCCGTCTGCGCCGGGAGGCCAACGGGGAAACGGTCCCCCTGAATAAACCCATGATCAAGATCGGCCGGAATCCCGATTATGCAGATTACTGCCTGAATGTTCGGGAAGTCAGCGGCAGCCACGCCTATATTGAGGTGAAGGACGGCTTCTGCACTGTGGTGGATACCAATTCCGTCAACCACACCTATCTCAACGGCCAGCTGCTGGTCAGCGGGCAGGCATATCCCCTGGAACACGGGGATACCCTGACCTTTGCCAAGGAAAACTTCCTCTACACCACCCATGAGGGCCGCTGACCATGGAATTTCTGATTTCTGCAAAAACAGATATTGGCATGGGGCGTGAGAGCAACCAGGACAGCGTCATGGTAAAGACTGCCGCAGCCCCGGATGGGAGCTTCGTCTTTGCCGTGGTTTGCGACGGTATGGGCGGCCTGGCGGACGGCGACTATGCCAGCCGCACCATGGCGGAAGCGCTGGAGCGCTGGTTCCTGGAGCAATTCCCCATGTGGTATGAGCGGGGGCAGGAGGATGCCTTTTTCCGCAGCAGCATCACGGAGATCATCCGGCGCGTGAATGAGGAGCTCATCGAGTACGGCCAGCGCCGGGGCGCACGCTGCGGCACCACGGCCACTGCCATGCTGCTGTCGGAAAGCCGCTACTGTATCGCCCATGTGGGGGATACCCGGGCCTACTGCATCAGCGATGGGCTGCGGCAGCTCACGGCGGACCATACCCTCGCCGCCCGGGAAGTGGCCTTCGGCCGCATGACCGAGGAAGAGGCGGAGGACAGCCTGGAAAGCCATGTGCTGACCCAGTGCGTGGGCGCCGGAGAGGGCGTTGCGCCGGATTTCTACTTCGGAAATACCGGGGAAAACGCCGTGTACCTTCTCTGCAGCGACGGCTTCCGCCAGGAACTGACCAAGGAGGAACTCTTTGAAGCCTTTGACCCCGCCCGGGTGACGGACGGGGAAGGCATGAGCCGTGCCTGCGAGGAACTCTTCCGCTTGAGCCTGGAGCGCTATGTCAACGATAACCTTTCGGTCATCGCCATCCGCACCGTGGGTGCCGCCCGTCCGGGCCGGAATCCCCGGCGGGAGGAAGCCGTGCCTCTGGGTGATACGGTGGAGCTGCGCCGCTGAAGTCGTAACAGCATGGAAAGGAGGGACCGGCTTTGAATCTGCTTCTGAAGATCGCCATCTGCGTTTCCTATTTTGCCATCGGCTGGACCTCCACTACGGATATCCTGCGCCTGACAAAGGGCTGCAGCACCCCGGTGCACGCCCTGCGCTGCTACTGCGATGCCTGCGGCGCGGAGGTGCCCATGCGCGACCAGATCCCCTATTACTCCTACTTTCACTACGGAGGAAAATGCAAAAACTGCGGCGCAAAGATCCCCGTGTCCAATGTGCTGCTGGAACTCATTGTGTTTCTGCCCATGTGCGTCATCAGCGCCCTGCTGGACTTTTCGCCCCGGGGCGTCATATGGAGCTTTGTGTACTATGAGGGGCTGAAGCTGGCGTATCTGCTGGTCAAAGGCCGGCGGGAGCTGCGTTTTTTCCGGGAGCTTGCCGCTTCGCTGACGCTGAATTTCCTACTGTTCCTGCTGGTGTCCTTTATGGCGCTGTTGGGTACGGTGTGAAAGAGAACTGCAACGAACAAAAGCCGCAGGACCGTATGGTCCTGCGGCTTTCTGTTTCTTCAGGCTTGGGCGGAAACGGGCTTACTTCAGGCCGTTTTCGTAGGCCTCGATCATCTTCTTGACCATCTGGCCGCCGATCGAGCCGGCCTGCTTGGCGGTGATGTCGCCGTTGTAGCCCTGCTTGAGGCTGACGCCGACTTCGCCGGCGGCTTCCATCTTAAAACGGTCCATCGCCTCGCGGGCAGCGGGAACGACGATCCGGTTGCTGGTCTTTGCCATTTGTTCGTTACTCCTTTTGTTTCTGTGTTTCGGTGTCCCGAGGATAGAATGTGATTTGCGTCTTCGAATATGAAAAGCAATTTTTGCAAATTTGGCGGGAAGTGCCGTTGCGCATGCGGGTGGGGCAGTCTGCCGGGGCTCCGGAAACGGTGCGCGCTGCCATCGGTAACCACGTACTTTTACAGCGTTCTTTCGGAAAACGGCCCTATAAGCGAGTGTGACCGCTGTCCGGTGCTCCGAATAAAAGCGAGTATAAGCTGTGGGCAAAGAAAATCACAGGCATGGCTGGGAGGCAGTGCGCACAAAGGAAATGTTCAAAATGTAGATTTTCTGTTTTTCCCCTTGCAAAAAATCAGATATGGATGTAGACTGTTCGGGAGTCAGAATCGGATACTGGTCGTGAGGCCGGACCTACGGAAGAACCGAAGTCCAACAACCGGGGCACACTTGTTGTGTGCTTCGCTTGTGGGCTTCTTTTTTATGCCCGCAAGCGCACATATCACGCCGCTTAAGCGCCCCTGTGCCGCAGCTTCCGTACCGATCACGAACTCCATCTTTACCACTTATCACAGGAGGAACAAACCATGGCAAACTACACCAACCTCGAAGGCCGCAAGGACGTTCTGGAGTCCATCACCACGCTGGAAAGCGAACTGAGCAGCAAGCTGGGCAAGAAGGTCGCCCTTGTGGCCTACAGCCCCGTTGCCTATGCTGCGCTGGACGATGACGCCGAAATTCTGGCCATGATCACCGAGCTGGAGAAGAAGCTCAGCCAGAAGACCGGCAAGGACATCGTCCTCGTTGCCTTCGACGTGTAAGGAAAAAGGCAGTCCGAAACCGGGGCTGTATGGCCCCGGTCATGCCACAGTGTCGGAAGACGCCCGTCCCGAATGGCAAAAGTTTTTTGTATTTCACTATTGCAAAAGCCTCTGCCGCGATGTAGAATAAGCGTGAAATGAATAAAGAGCACTCCGATTGTTACAGTCGGAAACGGAATGGGGTGAGAATCCCCGCGAGTGGGTCACTGTGATACCTCCCATGAGAGGTTAAGTCAGATACGTTATGCGAGCAAAGCATCTGCCGTCACCGGATGCTTCTTTTGGTTGTTTAACTGCGCCCACACGCTCCGTGTGGGCGCTTTTTATTATGAAGAAAGGAGGGTCCGGCGTGGACAAGGCACCTGCGAACCCCGCAGGGATCAGCGATCAGGAATGGCAGGTCATCAAGCTGATCCGCGATCTGGGTTATGGAGAACTGGTGATCACGGTAAAGGAATCCAAACCCATACGGGTGGAGGAGGTCAGAAAAAGCATCCCCATCAGGTAAAGAGAAAACCGAACAGGCTGTGAGGCCGGACCCACGGAAGAACCGAAGTCCAACAGACCAAGGCGCAGGAAATCCTGTGCCCAAGTTTGTGGGGCTTTTCTTTTTTTGCTCCACAGAAACAATGCAATTTGGAGGTATGACAGCATGAAGAAAAAAATTCTTTGTTTGCTGCTGGCAGTCATCATGATCCTGGGCATGCTGCCCTTTTCTGCCGCGGCAACGGAGACCGTCTACATCTCCGCATCCTATGACGGCCAGTACCTGAACGGTATGGCCTATACTGCGGTAGATATGGAGGATCTCTACAGCATCAGTCTGGAAGAGTACGATCTGGAATACTACATCCATGACTCGGATTCCGACGGCATGGAAGACCTTACCGCGCTGCACCTTGTAGTCTATGCCCACACCCAGATCCTGGGCCTGGACTGGCCCGATGTGACCGTCAGCGGCGACGTCGGTTCCATTTTCTTTGAAGCCGGTCTTTTCGGCAATGCCGACTGCAACATGAACTACTATGTCAACGGCGAATACCCCGCCAATAACGGCTGGGGCATCACGGTGGATCAGTACGTCCTCACTGCCGATGATTTCATCGACTTTGCCATCTTCAGCAGCTGGGACTTCATGGCCGACAGCGGCGCCGGCTTCCACTATTTC
>JAZSQG010000267.1:0-1642 GCA_045537855.1 Oscillospiraceae bacterium | reverse complement strand
CACCTTGTCCGCGCCGCATTTCAGCACCCGGTCAAAGTCCGCCACCGTGTTGATGCCGCCCCCCACGGTGAGTGGGATGAACACTTTACTTGCCGTCTCCCGGAGGATGTCGGTAAAGAGGGCGCGGCCCTCGGCGGGGGCGGTGATATCATAAAACACCAGCTCGTCGGCGCCGCAGCTGCTGTAATATTCCGCCAGCGCCACGGGGGAATCCACATCGCTGAGTCCCTGGAAATTCACGCCCTTGACCACCCGTCCGTCCTTCACGTCCAGACAGGGGATGATGCGCTTGGTGATCATGCGTCTGCCTCCTTTCCTGCGGCCAGCGCCGCCCGGAGATCCAGCGCCCCGGTATACAGGGCCTTGCCTGCGATGGCGCCGCCCAGCTGCAGGGCTGCCAGCGCCCGGATATCCTCCAGACTGCTCACGCCCCCGGAGGCCACCAGCGTTTCCGCCGGCACTGCCCCGGTCAGAGCCCGGTAAAAGCCCGTATTCACGCCCATGAGGGCCCCGTCCCGGGAGATATCCGTACAGACGAAGGTTCGCACGCCTCTATGGTACATATCCCGGCAGAAATCTTCGATGCGCAGGCTGCTCTGCTCCGTCCAGCCCTTCACGGCCACGAAGCCATCCCGGGCGTCGGCCCCCACGGCGATGCGCGGGCCATACTGCCCGGCGGCCCGGGCGGCAAAGTCCGGGTCCTGGACGGCGGCGGTGCCCAGCACCACCCGGCTCACGCCCATGTCCAGATAATCCGTCACCCGCTCCATGCTGCGGATGCCGCCCCCCAGCTCCACCTGCAGGGAGCTGTTTTCCAGGATGCGCCGGATGACGCTGCGGTTTTCCGTGCCGCCGCTTTTGGCCCCGTCCAGATCCACCAGATGGAGCCAGCTTGCCCCGGCTGCTTCGAATTCCCGCACCATGTCCAGGGGGTCATCCCGGTAGACGGTCATTTTGTCATAATCGCCCTGATACAGGCGCACGGCCTTGCCGCCCACCAGGTCGATGGCAGGGAGGAGGATCATGCGCCCACCTCCTCCTGACAGAAGGCCCGGAGGATGCTGAGACCCACCTTGCCGCTCTTTTCCGGGTGGAACTGGCAGCCGTAGACATTGCCCTTCTGCACGGCGGCAGTCACCGGCGCGCCGTAGTCCGTCATGGCGATGACGCTGTCCTCGCAGCCGGAGGCGTAATAGGAGTGTACGAAGTAGACGCAGTCGCCCTCCTGCAGATATTTCAGGATGGGGCTGCGTTCCTTATTTGCGGGGAACTGCAGGGCGTTCCAGCCGATGTGGGGAATCTTCAGCCCCTCGGGGATATAGCCCTTCAGGGGCACCACGCTGCCGGGGATGAGGCCCAGCCCTTCGTGCTCGCCGAATTCATAGCTCTTTTCAAAGAGCAGCTGCATGCCCAGGCAGACCCCCAGCAGGGGCTTACCCCGCGCTGCCTCTTCCCGCACCACCCGGTCCAGACCGCTGGAGCGGAGCTTTTCCGCCGCGTCGGCAAAGGCGCCCACCCCGGGGAGGATGAGCTTGTCGGCACTGCGCAGCACGGCTTCGTCGCCGCTGACGCAGCTTTCCGCCCCCACCGCGTCCAGAGAGCGGGCCAGAGAGAAGAGATTGCCCACGCCGTAATCCACGAT
>JAZSQG010000236.1:0-2814 GCA_045537855.1 Oscillospiraceae bacterium | reverse complement strand
ATGGACATCGCCATGGAGCTGCTCCTGGCCCCGCTGGACCGGGTCAGCCCCGACGGGCAGCTTTCCGACGTGTATGACGACGTGTTCTGCATCCGGCAGATGTATAAGCCCCCCGTCCACGGCTGGGCGGTAAAGGAGCTCATGAGCCGCCACGACCTGCTGGCCGAGTGCCCCCGGGAAAAGGTGGAGCAGCTGTATGACATGATGGCCCGCTGGGGTCTCTGGTTCATGGAAAACCGGGACGATGACGGGGACGGTATCCCCGCCTACGAGCACGGGGACGAGACCGGCTTTGACGACTGCACCCTCTTCAAGGAGCACAACAATGTGGCTGCCCCGGACCTGAGCGCCTATCTGGTGCTGCTCTTCGAAGCGCTGGGCGACCTGGCAAAGCTTCTGGGCAAGGGCGAAGCCGTTGCGGAAGACTGGTACGCAAGGTCCAAAACCCTCCTGAACAAAATGCTGGAGTGCATGTGGGACGGCAAATATTTCTGCGGCATCCTCCCCTACAGCGGGGAAAAGGTCCGCTCCGCCTCCTGCATCCACTATATCCCCCTGGTCCTGGGCGACCGCCTGGGCAAGGAAGTGCTGGACGCCCTTACCGACAGCCTCATGGCCGACGAAGGCCTCCTGACGGAGCACGGCGTGGCCAGCGAGAGCGTCTTCAGCGACGATTACCGCCCGGCGGGTATGTGCATGTCCCGGGGCTACATTCTGCCCCCCGCCATGATCTTCCTCTGCAGCGGCCTCCTGAATTCCGGCCGCAGGGCCGAGGGTCTGGAGATCACCCGCCGCTACTGCGAGAGCCTTGCAAAGGGGAACTTCCCCTTCCTGATGCATCCCCTCCGGGGCGCGCAGGGCGGCTTCTTCGGCGGCACCTGGCCCTGCGCCGCCTTCACCGTGCTGTACCGGGCCATGAAGGCCGCGGAGGCGGAATGAGTTCGTGAAATCCCCACGCCGGGCCCTGCCCGTGTCGGGAAATTTATAAGGAGGAACATATGAAAGCAAGAAGCATCACTGCGCTGCTGCTGGCCGTCCTGCTGCTCGTTGCCCTGTTCGCGGGCTGCGGCGGCAATAACACCGGCAGCACCAACGCCGGCGGCACCAACACCGGCAGCACCAATGCCGGCAGCACCGATACCGGCAGCACCAATGCCGGCGACACCGACACCGGCAGCAGCGAAGCCGGCGGCGAGGCTGCTGAGGACGAAGGTCCTTACCACTTCGCCAAGGACTACGCCGTGAACGAAGAGGGCTTCCCCCTGGAGAAGTACGTCTACACCCAGCCCCTCTGCGACACCGACGAAGTTCTGACCCGCTGGACCACCTGCTACACCCCCCAGTATCTGCCCGAGGATGGCTTTAACGGCATCCGCACCTGGCAGGAAGTGGAAGGCTACACCGGCGTGCACATTGAGTACGACGTGGTTTCTTCCGACACCCGCAACCAGAACTTTGCCGTGCTCCTGGCCTCCGACGACCTGCACGACATTCTGGACCAGGGCTGGTTCATGTACACCGGCACCTACGACGAAGCCCTGGAAGAAGGCTACTTCGCCGACCTGTATCCCTACAAGCACCTGATGCCCAACTACATGTATGAAACCTGGAGCCGCAGCCAGTATAACGCCGACGTCATGCCCCTGGTGTTCTACAACAAGGAGCACATCGTCACCCTGTGGGGCATGGTCATCGACCCCGTTCCCAGCATGGGCTACGTGCTGCGTCAGGACTGGCTCAACGAGATGGGCATGGGCCGCGCCCAGGACGTCAAGACCTTCGATCAGCTCCATGACGTGCTGGTCGCCATGAAGGTCAACTACTCCATCGACGAGGAGATCTTCCCCTACTTCATCTACAGCGCCGGCGAATCCACCCCCGGCTACGCCTACTGCGGCTACAACACCGCCCTGTGGATGGACGCCTTGAGCTACGTCCGCGTGGTGGACGGCGAAGTCCAGTTCTGCGGCGCCACCGAAGATGACCGCGCCCTGATGACCATGCTCAACAGCTGGTACAACGAAGGCCTCATCTCCCCCAACTTCGGTTCCTACGTCATCGGCGGCGACTTCGACGCCGGTACCAAGACCAACAAGGTCGGCGCCATGCCCGAGCTGCCCGCCGGCATCATTGTCAGCGAAGCCTCCAGCATCGACCCCGACACCCAGTGGGAGCCCATCCCCCGCACCCGCCTGTACGAAGGCCAGATCCTGGAGTACGGCAACAAGCTGGGCGAGACCCACTACGGTTCCTGCAACATTTCCGCCAGCTGTGAAAACATTGAGCTGGCCGTTTCCCTCTGCGACTGGTGGTTCTCCGACTTCGGCGCCGACTTCACTTCCTGGGGCCCCGAAGGCTGGATGTGGAACTACAACGAGCAGGGCGTCCGTCAGCTGGAAGACTGGGTCATCAACCACGAAGCCGGCCTGACCTGGATCATGATCATGTACGCCAACAACAACCTGCTTGAGTTCTGCCTGCATGACATTCGCCGCAGCTACTACGTGCCCGGCGGCGAGCGTCCTCTGGCCATGTACGACACCTGGTCCATCCCCGATTACGGCGGAAGCTACGACTGGCCCAGCAGCATCAACTTCACCGCTGAGCAGACTGCCGAAGCCAACAGCCTGATGCAGGACCTGAACACCTTCTATGCCGAGACCTACGTCACCTTCCTCAACGGCGACAAGCCTCTCAGCGAGTGGGACAGCTACATTGAAGATCTGAACCAGTTCGGCTACGCCCGCGTCTGCGAGATCTATCAGGAAGCCTACGACACCTACATGGCGGAAAACGCCTGAGTATCCCCCTAAA
>JAZSQG010000073.1:0-8647 GCA_045537855.1 Oscillospiraceae bacterium | reverse complement strand
TTCTTCCTGCCCAAGGGCATGGTGCTGCGCAACACGCTGCTGGAGTACTGGCGCGAGGTGCATAAGAAGTACGGCTATGTGGAGATCTCCACCCCCATCATCCTCAATCAGGAACTGTGGCATCGCAGCGGTCACTGGGATCATTACAAGGACAACATGTATACCACGGTGATCGACGAAGAGGATTTCGCCGTCAAGCCCATGAACTGCCCCGGCGGTATGCTGGTGTACAAGCTGGAGCCTCACTCCTACCGCGAGCTGCCCATGCGCGTGGCGGAGCTGGGCCTTGTCCATCGCCATGAGCTCAGCGGCGCGCTCCACGGTCTGTTCCGCGTGCGCTGCTTTACCCAGGACGACTCCCACATCTTCATGACCCGGGATCAGATGCGGGATGAAATTCAGGGCGTTGTGCGCCTCTTTGACGAAGTGTACAGCCTCTTTGGTCTCAGCTATAAGATCGAACTCAGCACCATGCCGGAAGATCACATGGGCGCGTTGGAGGACTGGAACTTTGCCGAGGAGACCCTGAAGGAAGCCATTACCGCCATGGGTAAGGAATACGAGATCAACGAAGGCGACGGCGCATTTTACGGCCCCAAGCTGGATTTCCACCTGGAAGACTGCCTGGGCCGTACCTGGCAGTGCGGCACCATCCAGCTGGACTTCCAGATGCCCGAGCGCTTTGATCTGGAATATACCGGCGCTGACGGCGGCAAGCACCGGCCCGTCATGATCCATCGCGTGGTCCTGGGCTCCATCGAACGCTTCATCGGTGTGATCACCGAGCATTTTGCCGGTGCCTTCCCCCTGTGGCTCAGCCCCGTGCAGGTGAAGGTCATGCCCATCACCGACCGCAGCCGCCAGCGCTGCCAGGAGATTGCCGACGAACTGGGTGCTGCCGGTTTCCGGGTGGAGACCGACTTCCGCAATGAGAAGATCGGCTACAAGATCCGGGAAGCCCAGATGCAGAAGGTTCCCTATATGATCGTCATCGGCGACAAGGAAGCCGAAGACGGTTCCGTGGCTGTGCGCAACCGCAGCGGCGAGCAGATCACCATGTCCATGGATGAATTCCTCGCCAAGATCGTAAAGGAACGGGACGAACGGCTGAACTAAAGCATACCGGAAAAAACTGCAAAACATAATCAGAAAGACTCCTTCGTAAACTATCTGCGAAGGAGTCTTTGTTTATGAACAGGAAGCAATGCATTATTTCTCTGGCAGTTCTGTTTGCTCTGAGTATCGTACTCATCAGCCTGTCCCAGCAGGCGGAAGCAGTGGCGTACAAGCAGGGGTCCTACGGGTCTGTTGTGACGCAGATCCAGCAGAAGCTGACCAACTACGGCTATTACAGCTATACCATAGACGGCATTTACGGCAGCCGTACCACGGCTGCTGTGAAGCGCTTTCAGCGGGACTGGGGCCTCACAGCGGACGGGGTGTGCGGCGACGCGACCCTGGCAGCCCTTGGCATCCGGCAGCAGTCCTCCAATGCAGGAAACAACAATGTCAACCTTCTGGCACGCCTCATTTCAGCTGAGGCAAGAGGAGAACCCTATGTGGGACAGGTGGCCGTGGGTGCAGTGGTTCTAAACCGGGTGGAGCATCCATCCTTTCCCAACAGTATTTCCGGCGTCATTTTTCAGTCCGGCGCCTTTACCTGCATCACGGACGGACAGTTTGACGAGCCTGTTGCGGAGAGTGCTTACCGGGCAGCCCGGGATGCGCTCAACGGCTGGGATCCCAGCGGGGGAGCCATCTATTATTTCAATCCCGTGACCGCTACCAGTAAATGGATCTGGTCGAGGCCCCACATTCTCACCATCGGAAAGCACAGATTCTGCGCATAAAAAGGATGCGTGTACTGCATTTGGTACACGCATCCTTTCGGCATAATGTAAAGAGTGTGCATGAGGGGCATATCACCCTGCTCTCGTGGTGAGCGGGAGAGGAGGTGATCCCGACCGCGCCGTCACAGGGGCTTCCAAACAGGCATCAGCCTCACTGTTTTTCTGTGGGCTGATAGTCCAGTCCGTGGAGCACATAAACGTGGCTGTACCAGACGGCGGCGGTTTCCAGCAGGACAGCCAGCCAGATGGGACACCAGCCGAAGATGGCAAGGAGGAGGCAGAGGGCCTTGATCACACCGCAGAGCAGGAAACAGCCCTTCTGCAGGGTTTTCACATTCATGGCACAGCGGAGAACGGAGGCCAGCGCCCGGTAGCCGCCGGCGGCACAGATGATATCACAGCCGCTGTGGAAGGGACTCAGGGATACCGCAACATCCCCCTGCCCGGCGATGCCGCGTTTGCCGCCGGAAGAGGCATAGAGGAGTACTTCGCCGCTCTGGCGCTTCTGGCGGGCTTCTTCCTCGCTGCCGAAGGCATAAAGGGGATAAGTAGCGCTGAGTCTGCGGAAGTCTTCTTCTGTAATGTCGCTGTAATCCAGATAGATGCAGCCCGCGTAGCGCCCGTTGACGCCCACATGAATCGCAGCATCATCATCCGGGAAGGGGAGCACGGCAAGACCGGCCTTGGACATAAAGGCGGCGCTGCCGGAAATAACAGTAACATCCTGCATGGAAGCGATCACACCGTAGCCCTGCACCACCTGCGCCTTGCTGACGATGCTTCGGTCCAGCGCCTTTCCGTAAAGAAGCGCCAGGCGATTTGCGGTGTCGCCCACACAGTAGCTCCATGCATGGGCAGCCAGCATGAGAATTTTATCCGGGCTCAAAAACTTGGGGTCGGCAGCCTGAACACAGGTGCCACCGGTCTCCATACGGCTGCTGGGCTCGGCATAAAGCACTTCGGCGGAAAGAAGCCGATCCATAGAGCTGCCCGTAAAAACGATGCCGTGTTCCAGGGCACAGATCTCACCGGCACGCCGGGCCTCTGCCCAGGCGGCAAAAAGGCTTGCTTCGGAAGCCAGAACCAAAACCACCGCGAAGCGGCGCAGCCCCTCTGCGATACCGCCCTGACTCAACAGCGCGGCGCAGATGCCGATCAGGACCGCTGCAGCAAGGAGGAGCAGGGAGAGAAAGCGCTTCAGGAAGCTGGGGAGCTTACCGCGAATGACGGGGCTTCTTCCGTCCCTGCTCAGCTGCCCGGAAAGGGGATGCAGGGCGAGGCGGGTCTTCAGCAGTTCGTCACTCTGACTGCAGCGCAGTTCCACCAGCAGCGTACCGATGCGGAAAACCAGCAGCATGGCAGCGGCCCCCAGATGCGCGCCCGCACAGAGGGAAACGATGCCGGCCAGCAGGAGCAGGAAATGTCTTCCTGTAAAGCGGCGGGCCTTCAGTTCTCCCAGAACGGGGGCTGCCAGCTCCAGTGCGGAGAGCAGAAAGCTGAGGATGCTGAGCACCAGCTTCACGGTTTTGTGCATGGGGATGAGCCAGGCACAGAGGAAGAGCAGGGCGGCGCCTGCCATGGGAAGGAGCCGGCGAAGTTGCTTGTCTGTCAGTTTCATAACATCATCCTTTCCGGGTATCAGCTGCCCAGCTGGAAAACGGAGAGATCGGAAACGAAGTTGCTGATACTGTAGTTTACGAGGACCGTATCGATCTCATGCTCCTGCAGATAGGCGCTGATACTCTGGCGGTAGTAGCGAAGATCCAGAACATGGATTTCGCCGTAATGGGTAAGCAGGAAGGGGATCTCGCAGTCGGAATAGGAGTCCCGCAGAATGAGGAGCCTGCCGCTGCCCTCGCTGTTCTTAAGAACCAGTCTGGGGGTGTTTCCGCCCAGAAACATGGCGTACTTATCCTTGGTTTCCAGCTTGCTCATGTCATAAAGCGGGATGAGTTCGCCCTCCGGGCTTTCGTAGCGGCGGATCTCATAGCCGGTATCGGGTACGAAAATCTCGATACGGTCCGGCTCCACCCAGCGAACGCCGGAAGAGGAGAACACCGTGCCGTAAAATTCTTCACTCACCGTTTCGGGTCTGAAGCTGCTGAGGGGGGTCGGTTCCAGACCCAGGGCCTCTGCGGTGGCGCGGTAGCCGTAATAGGCACCCAGGGTCGTCCAGTGATGGTCGGTGCGATAGAAGATATCTTCGTCCCTATGGGCGTTCAGGGCCGCGTAAATATCTGCGGTGACGGCGTCACAGCCGGCATAAATGCGGTCGATAATGGCTTTCTGATCTGCGCTGACGGCGTTGGAGGGGAGTCTGTCCTGCCAGATCTCCGTGACGCCGGGGATCAGGGCCAGGCAGACCGTGGCGTCCGTGTTGGCGCAGAGGGCGTTGACCGCTTCAATCCCGGCGCGGATGCTGCTTTCATCCGGCTCCTCCATGCGGGTGAGGAGGGTGCCTTCACTGCCGAAGAAAACGCCGTTGTTTTCTTTTTTTCCCAGGGCACGCTCCGTCCGGGACTTCAGAGAGATCCAGCGGTCCCGGATGGGGAACTGGTCGGTGATATATCCTTCAAACTCCGCGGTGAATTTCCCGGAAAAGAGGGTATCGAAAGAGAATTTCGGTCTCTGGTCCAGATAGCGGTTTTCGTTTTCGGAAAATTCCCTGGTCGGAAGGACCAGACGCAGGACCGTAAACAGCAGGATGAAAACAGAAAAGCTGCCGATATTCAGAATATGACTCAGTTTTTTCATAGCATTTCCTCTTAGAAGCGGAAGTACAGGAAGGGGTTATAGCTGCTGTCCACCAGATAGGCGGTGCTGAGAATCAGGCAGGCCAGAATCAGCACCGGAGTTACAGCCGTCTGCAGAGACTGGGGAAGCTTCCCGTACAGCTTTTTCAGAAGGGGGGTGGAGGCAGCCGCCATCAGCACAAGGCTGGGAAGATAGGTGCTGAGATAGTAGTAGAACTGCTGGGAAACCAGGCCGCTGCCGCCGCCGAACATGGCTGCCACATAGCCGGTACAGGCCCGGAGATCTTCCAGTCCGAAAAGTACCCAGCCGAGGACTACAAGAATCATGGCGTAGAGGTGCCCCAGCCAGTTTGGTGCCTTGTCCAGCTGCTTCAGGAGGAAGGTTTTTTCCAAAATCAGCAGGACGGCGTAGAACATGCCCCAGAAGAGGTAATTCCAGCTGGCGCCGTGCCAGATGCCGGTGAGAGACCAGACGATGAGGAGATTCAGCAGCTGCCGCTTCATGCCCTTTCGGTTGCCGCCCAGGGGAATATACACATAGTCCCGGAACCAGCTGCTGAGGGAAATGTGCCAGCGCCGCCAGAACTCGGTGATGCTTTTGGAGATATAGGGGTAGTTGAAATTTTCCAGAAACTGAAAGCCAAGCATTCTGCCCAGGCCGATGGCCATATCCGAATAGCCGGAGAAGTCAAAATAGATCTGGAAGCTGAAGGCGACAGCGCCAAGCCAGGCATCCGCCACGCTGAGGGCTGCGGGGTCCATTACCTTATACACATCCCAGAGAGCGCCAATGCTGTTGGCCAGAAGAACCTTTTTTCCCAGACCCACCATAAAGCGGCAAACGCCGCTGCTGATCTGCTCCCGGCTGAGATTGCGGAAGCCCAGCTGGCTGGCCACGTCCCTGTAGCGGACGATGGGGCCTGCGATGAGCTGGGGGAAGAGGGCTACGAAGGTGCCGAAGCTGATGTAATTCTTCTGGGCATCCACTTCACCCCGGTAGACGTCGATGGGGTAGGACATGGTCTGGAAGGTATAGAAGGAGATGCCGATGGGGAGGGTCAGACCCAGGGGTTTGATGAAATCCAGACCCGGGATCATACGGAGGTTTTCTGCAAGGAAGTCAAAGTATTTGAAGAAGAACAGAAGTCCCAGATTGATCACCGCGTTGACAACCAGAACGGTTTTTGCCTTTTCGCGGTTCCGGGCAACAAGAATACCGCTGACATAGTTCACGGTGATGGAGAATATCATCAGAAGGATGTAGACCGGCTCGCCCCATCCGTAGAAAACCAAATTGACGATGAAGAGCCAGACGTTGCGCCATCTGGGCGGTACCAGATAGTAGACCGCCAGTGTAGCGGGGAGATACAGAAACAGAAACAGAAGACTGGAGAAAACCATGGTTATTCAGAAGTTCCTTTCCCGGGTTTATAGCTTGCCAAAGGGCTGGAATCCGCTGCGATGCGCAAATCTGTGCTCTCAATGTGGGTGTAGATCTCGGTGGTGTTGAGGTGTTCGTGCCCCAGCAGCTCCTGCAGGGTGCGCACATCCACCCCGTTTCGCAGCATGAGGGTAGCGGCGGTGTGCCGCAGCTTATGGGCGGAAAAGCCCTCCTGATCCAGCCCGGCTTCTCCCAGATGCAGCTTCACAAGGCGGTGGACGGTGCTGCGGGCAATGCGCTCCTCCCGCTCGCTGAGGAAGAGGGCGGAGGTATTGGCGCTTTTCTTCTGCAGGCGGATGGCCAGATAATCGTTGATCGCAGCGGCAACGGCGTCATTCAGGAAGACCACACGCTCCCGATTTCCTTTGCCGATGACGCGAATGCGGTCCTCCGACAGGTCGCTGATATTCAGTCCTACCAGTTCGCTGATACGCAGGCCGCAGTTGAGGAATACGGTAAGGATGCAGCGGTCCCGCACCGGGTTGCGGCCTCCCACTTTATCCAGCAGGGCTTTGCTTTCTTCCAGGGTGAGATACTTCGGAAGGGCGCGCCGGGCTTTCGGTGCGTCAAACCCTTCCAGCGGATTTACGGAAAGCTTGCCCGTTTTCACCGTGAGATATTTGTACAGAGATTTCAGCGTTGCCAGTTTTCTGGCCCGGGAAACGGGGGAGAGGCCCCGCTCCTCTTCCCGGGAACGACTGCTGCGTACCCGGTCACGGCTGAGGAAGCTCATGAAGTCGTACACTTCGCTCTTGGTTACCGCCGCAAGAAAGGGGAGATCCACATCCCGGATGTCAATGGCTTCCAACGGTGTATCTGCAGGCACCGCGCCCCGACTGAGCTTCAGATAGCGCAGGAAGGTGCGCAGATCCAGATAATATTCGTCGATGGTTCGGGTGCTGTGCCCCATGACCACTTCGTGATAAGTTAGAAAATCCCGGATGGGTTCGGGTGCCTCGTGCCTGTAATCCAGAAGACTCACCTCCCTGCAAAATACAGGAAATCAGAAAATGCGATACCTTATATAATATCAGATTTGCACGCTATGTCAAACGAAAAGTCCTTTTGTCATGTTCCCATCACTCTTCGCATCAGCGGATCGGCCCTGGTGCTGTTTTCCCTGTGCGCGTTTTTCTTCGGCCTCCGGGTGCTGCTGCCGCTTGCGCTGGCCTGCGCTGTTCATGAACTGGGGCACATTGTCGCACTGCTCCTTCAGAACTGCATCCCGGAAAGCCTTGTCATCGATGCCAGCGGCCTGCTCATCCGCTATCGTGGCGGGCAGGGCGGCCTGCGGGGCTTCGTGCGGGCGTTCAGCGGTCCCTTGGCCGGGCTGCTGCTGGCTGCTTTGCTGCTGCACAGTCCTTCGGAAATGCTCTCCGCCTGCGGAAAGCTGAGTCTTGCCCTGAGCTTCGGAAACCTGCTCCCGTTTTCAACGCTGGATGGGGGCAGTATGCTTCGCTTCCTCTGGGAGATGGTCTCGGGAAAAATGCCGCCCGGCAGGCTTATTTTTCTCACAGATGCACTCACTGCCGCATCGGTTCTGTTGTGCGGCTGTATTTTCAATCCGCAGCTTCTGCTGTACGGTCTGTGGCTGCTCATCGGTCTTCTGCGAAACATGCGCTGTGATTGATTTTTTCATGAAAAGCGTGTATGATGCTTCCATCAAGATAATGGGAGCTGCTTATGGACCCGAGAATTGAGGAAATCCTGCTGAACGTGCAGAAACCCGCCCGTTACACCGGCGGTGAATACGGCGAAATCATCAAAAAGCCGGAGGAAACGGAAGTGCGCTTTGCCCTCTGCTTCCCCGATACCTATGAGATCGGCATGTCCAATCTGGGCCTTCGCATTCTCTATGGCGTGCTCAATGCCATGGAAGGCGTCTGGTGCCAGCGGGTGTTTGAGCCCTGGCGGGACATGGCGGAGTATCTCCGTGAAAAGAACATTCCCCTCTGGGCCCTGGAAAGCGGGGAGCCCATCCGGGGTTTTGACCTGATCGGCTTCTCTGTGGGCTATGAAATGTCCTTCCCGGGCATTCTCAACATGCTTTCTCTGGCGGGCATCCCCCTGCGCAGTTCCGACAGGCCGGGATTGAGTCCCATTGTATTTGCCGGCGGTGCCTGCATGTACAATCCCGAGCCCATTGCGGATTTCATCGACCTTGCCGTCATCGGCGAAGGGGAAGAGGTGGACGCAGAGCTGACGGAGCTGTACCGTCAGGCAAAGCGCGGCGGCTGGAGTAAAAAGGAGTTTCTGGTGCAGGCTGCGCAAATTAAGGGTGTCTATGTACCCTCTCTCTATCAGGTGGAGCATCTGCCGGATGGGCGTATCGCTTCCGTGACGGCCACGGAGGGAGCGCCCCGCCGGGTCACCAAGCGCATCATTCAGGACCTGGACAAGTCCTATTATCCGGTCAAGACCATCGTTCCTTCCACCGAGATCGTCCACGACCGCGTCATGCTGGAGCTGTTCCGCGGCTGCATTCGTGGGTGCCGCTTCTGTCAGGCCGGCTATGCCTATCGCCCCGTCCGAAACCGTAATCCCAAGCTGCTGGCTGAGTACGGCAAAGCCGCCTGTGAGGATTCCGGATATCAGGAGATGAC
>JAZSQG010000121.1:0-4148 GCA_045537855.1 Oscillospiraceae bacterium | reverse complement strand
GCCCAGGTCCCGGAACTTCCGGGCAAAGTCGGCGGCGCAGCGGTAGAAGCGCAGGGCGTCCCGCAGGCTGAGCAGCTCACCGGCACCGCTGGGGGGCAGCTTCGTGAGTTCCGTGCGCAGCTTGGTCAGCTCCGTGGGATTTTCGTAGCCCACCTCCGAGAGGAGGTATTCCTGAAAGAGGGTGGCGCGCCCCGTCTGGGGAAAGGCAAAGAGGCTCGTGACCCCTTCCCGCTCGTCTTCTCCGGAAGAAAAGTCCAGCATGCCGCCCCGGGCATAGGCTTCGCTCCGCACCTCCGCCATTTCCAGCCCGGCGATGCCCTGCCGCCCGTCCATGCACACATCCACGGCGAAGGCATTCGGCTGGGGATAGCGCCGGTCCAGCTCCTCCAGCGTGAGGGAAGTCTCCGCAATGCGGTCCTGCCGGGCGGTCTCCGCCGCCCAGTCCGCCAGGGCCCGGAGCCCGGCGCTCCGGAGCTGCACCCCGCCAAGGGCGCTGCTGAGGGCACCCAGCGCCCGGGTGTAGACCCGGGTGAGGCTCCGCCGGAAGCTTACCGCCCGGAGCAGCTGGGCATAGCGGTTGTCGCCGGCGCTTTCCTCCAGAATGTCCGCCCCCTGTTTGCTCAGGTTGCGTTCCAGCCGGATGACCACCTTTTTCACCCCGTCCATGGCGGCGTCCAGCCGGGTGACCTGCATGCCGGCCAGGTTTTCCTGCATACGCTCCTGGTAGAAGGCCAGATCCGCCAGCTGCTCCTCCAGATCTGCCAGAAGCTCCGTAAGGCCGGGGTTTTCCAGCAGGTCCGTGATGACGGCGTGGCGGTGCAGCATCGTTTCCCCCTCCGAGCAGGAGAGGCTCCCGGCAAAGGCCAGGGCTTCGGGGCCGGTCATGCCGGGGAAGAGCAGGGCGCAGAGGCGGTCCAGCTCCAGGTCTTCCGCCGCTTCGGCGAAGTCCAGGGCCTTTCCCGGGCCGCCGCCGGGCCATAAAAGTTCCGTTCCTGTCATAGTATCACATCGGCCCGGAGAGCGGGCCGTCCTTCCCGAAAATCCGTTTTAAGTATTGTAAATTGAGAAGAAAGGATTGTCAATTCCGCAAGATGTAGTACTTGTTTATTTTCCGGCCACATGTTATAATCGTACCACTCAAACTGCGCATATCACATTCTTACAGCGAAAGGATGATACAATTGGCGAAACTCACCCGTATGGCCTTTGAGATCAACGGCGTTACCCGTTTTGTGATCGTTGATCCCGAAAAGGACAAGCTTTCCACCGTTCTCCGGCGGATGGGCCTCACCGGCGTGAAGGTCGGCTGCGGCATCGGCGTCTGCGGCGCCTGCACCGTGCTGATCAACGACGAGCCCGTTCGCAGCTGCACCAAGAAGGTCAGCAGCATCCCCGAATACAGCCGCATCCTCACCATCGAGGGCATCGGCGCTCCCGGCAGACTGCATCCCCTGCAGCAGGCCTGGATCACCTTCGGCGGCATTCAGTGCGGCTTCTGCACCCCCGGCTTCATCGTCTCCGCGTACGGCCTGCTGCTGAAGAACCCCAACCCCACCCGCGAAGAGGTGCGTGAGTGGTTCCGCGTGAACCGCAACATCTGCCGCTGCACCGGCTACAAGCCCATCGTGGACGCCGTCATGGAAGCTGCCGCTGTCATGCGCGGCGAAAAGACCATGGCCGACATCACCTACGATTTCGAGGGCGAAACCGATATTTACGGCTCCAGCCATCCCCGGCCCACCGCGCTGGCCAAGGCCACCGGCCTTGCCGACTACGGCGATGACCTGGCCCTGAAGATGCCCGACGGCACCGCTTACCTGGCTCCCGTCCTGGGCGAAGCCGTCCATGCCAACATTCTCGACATCGACATCTCCGAAGCCGAGAAGATGCCCGGCGTCATCAAGGTCATGGTGGCCAAGGACGTCAAGGGTACCAACAACGTGGACTTCCCCGCCGTGGTGCCCCGTCAGCGCGGCAGCGGTCTCACCGAGTTCCCCGTCATCTGCGGCGACAAGCTCTGCCGCATGGGCGACGTGGTGGCTCTGGTCGCCGCCGACACCCGCGAGCATGCCCGCGAGGCTGCCAAGAAGGTCAAGCAGAAGCTGGAAGTCCTTCCCGCTTACATGACCCTCCCCGAAGCCGTGATGCCCAACAGCATCCAGCTCCACAAGAACGTGCCCAACTTCTATATGGAACAGCCCTGCTACAAGGGTGATGCTCCCGCCGTCTTCGAAGAGGCTCCCATCGTGGTGGAAGGCGCCTTCCACAGCCAGCATGAGCCCCACCTGCCCATCGAGCCCGACACCGTGCAGGGCTACTGGGGTGCCGACGGCATGATGACCATCCAGTGCAAGGCCCAGGCCCTCACCGAAGCCATCGAAGGCATCGAGCAGGCCTGCGGTCTGGAGAAGGAACAGATCCGCGTCATCCAGAACTTCGTGGGCGGCTCCTTCGGCTACGCCGTCACCGCCAACACCTACGCGCTGGTCGCCACCGCTGTCCAGAATCTGGATATGCCCTGCTCCATGACCCTCAGCTGGGAAGAGTTCCAGCATATGTCCGGCAAGCGCAGCGCCACCTACACCAACGGCAGACTGGCCGTTGACGAGAACGGCAAGATCCTGGCCGGCGAATATGACGTGGGTCTGGACCATGGCGCTTACGGCGTCGTGGCCGGCAAGATCTTCAACAACCTGGTCTCCGTGGGCTTCCACGGCTACAACGTCCCCGCTTTCCGCGGTCTGGCCCGCGGCGTCGCCACCAACCACGGCTTCAACGCTGCTTACCGCGGCTTCGGCGCTCCCCAGATCTACACCGCCACCGAGGCTCTGGTGGACATGGCCGCCGAAGCGGTGGGCATGGACCCCTGGGACTTCCGCTATCAGAACGCGGCCCGTCCCGGCGACCTCACCATCAACAGCCGTCCCTACCATGACTATGTCTACCCCGATCTGCTGAACATCATCAAGCCCTACTACGAGGCTTACAAGAAGGAAGCGGAAGAGGGCAAGGCCCAGGGCAAGGCCATGGGCGTCGGCCTGAGCATGGGCGGCTTCCTCATCACCATCGGCATGTTCGACCAGGCCGAAGCGGCGCTGGAACTCATGCCCGACGGCGGCATCACCTGCTACGACACCTGGGAAGACGTCGGCCAGGGCGGCGATATCGGCTCCCTGACCCACACCGTCAAGGCCCTTGAGCCTCTCGGCATCAAGCCCAGCCAGGTCCGTCTGATCATGAACGACACCAAGACCTGCCCCGATACCGGTCTGGCCGCTGCCTCCCGCTGCCACTACATGGGCGGCAACGCCATCATCAATGCTGCCGAGCAGCTGATGGCCGCCATGAAGAAGGAAGACGGCAGCTTCCGCACCTATGACGAAATGGTCGCCGAAGGCATCCCCGTGAAGTATGTGGGCCACTACGACCAGTTCAACATCGGTCTGCCTCCCGGACTGGATCCCAACTCCGGTGAAGGCGAAAAGAACCCCACCTTCATGTACAACTGCAACACCTGCCTGGTGGAAGTTGACGTGGAGACCGGCAAGACCCAGGTCAAGCGCTGGACCACCGTCGCCGACGTGGGCGTCATCGGCAACAAGCTGAGCGTCGACGGTCAGGCCTACGGCGGCCTCAGCCACTCCATCGGCTTCGCCCTCAGCGAGGACTACAACGCCGATAAGAAGACCGCCAACCCCGTGGGCGCCGGCATCCCCCAGATCGACGCCGTGCCCGATGACTTCAACGTCATCTACGTGGAGAACAAGCGCGCGCACGGTCCTCAGGGTTCCTGCGGCTGCTCCGAGTGCTTCCAGTCCTCTGGCCACATGGCGGTCATCAACGCCATCAACAACGCCACCGGCGTCCGCGTCTATGAGCTGCCCGCCACGCCCGACAAGGTCCTGGCCGGCATCAAGGCCAAGGCCGAAGGCAAGGACATCAAGCCCGAGCCTTACTTCCTGGGTTCCGACATGGACGACGAGCTGGAGCTCATCAAGGCCAATCCCATGTAAGTACCCCGCGCAGTGCAATGCTGTGTAAGAAAACCGCCGCTCCTTTCGGAGCGGCGATCACGTTCTGCACGCATCTCCCGCAGGTTTTGCCAAATTGATATACTTTGCCCCCACGCGTTCGGCGTAGCACAGCGT
>JAZSQG010000093.1:0-5096 GCA_045537855.1 Oscillospiraceae bacterium | reverse complement strand
GGGGCCCCTTAAGGGGCTTTGTCCGTATTAAGCCCTTATAGGGCTTAGTCAAGCCTCCGGCTTAGCCGGAGGTTTTGACCTTATGTTTTCTTATGTTTTCTTATGTTGTGATGATGCAGTTACCATGCCGTTTCGCGCCCGCCCCTCAGGCGTCTTTCTCCGCCTTTCCGCGCCGGAGGGAGCCGAACTCCACCGCCGCGATGGAGAGGATGATGAGCACAACGCCCCCCACGCTCCAGAAGGTCAGCGCTTCCCGGAAGAAGACAGCGCCCACCAGCGTGGCCGTGGCCGGCTCCACGCAGGCCAGCAGCGCCGCCTTGCCCGCGTCCATGTATTTCAGGCCCACGGTGTAGAGGAGGAAGGGCGTCACCGTGCTGATGAGGGCCAACAGCAGGGCATAAAGCCACAGCTGCGGCTGGGCCGCCAGCAGTCCCGCCAGCTGGCCGGGTCGGGAGAGGGGCAGCAGCGCCAGCGCCGCCGTGAGGAAGGTATAGGCGGGCACCGCCAGCCAGTGGCAGCGCCGCAGGGCGATTTTCCCGAAAATGCTGTAGAGGGCATAGCCCAGACCGCTGCCCAGCCCCAGCAGCAGCGCCCCGGCGGAGAGCTTCCCGCCGCCGCCGAAGACCCCGGCGGCACAGGCGCAGCCCAGCATGGCAAAGAGCACCGCCAGCGCCTTCCCCGCCCGGAATTTCTCCCGGAACAGGAGGCAGGACAGGAGCATCACAAAGCAGGGGGAGGTATACAGCAGCGTGCAGGCCACGGAAAGGCTGCTCCGGGCCTGGCAGGCAAAATAGCAGATGTTGAAGAGGGCAATGCTGAGGACGCCGCTGCCCAGAAATACGGGCACATCCCGGAGGCGGATGCCTCCGTGCCCCGTCAGGAGGCAGAGGGGCAGCAGCAAAACGCAGGAAATGCTGTTGCGCAGCAGGGCCACCTGCTGCACCGCCAGACCTCCGGCACTGAGGGGACGGCTGAAGAGGCCGATAAAGCCCCAGCTGATCCCCGCCAGGATGACCAGCAGCGGCGCGCCGAAGCGTTTCAGGCCCCCGCTCCCGGCACGCTGTCTCCGGCCCGGCGTGATGTTCTGTTTTCCCCTTTCCCTTCGTTCCACGGCCTTTTCCCTCCTTTCACATCCCTGCGCTCAGGTTTCCGTGGGATTATATACCCTTTTCTCCCCCGCCACAAGTCCCCTCCCCCAACTTATGATCTCTTCACGCTTACCTCAAGTCCCCCCGCCCCTCGCCCCCTCTGCAGCCGCCGCAAAAAGGCCCTTGCATATCGCCGGACTTCTCCGTATAATGACAGGCATCCAAAACCGGGACACACAGTCCGCCGGAACCGGGCAAAGAGAAAACCGCAGAACAGTGAGGGTTTGAATATGCTGCATGTTTCCCATGTAACCAAAAAATACGGAAAGGTGACGGCCTGCAGGGATCTGAGTTTTCACCTGGATCCCGGCAGTGTTACCGTTTTGCTGGGGCCCAACGGGGCCGGAAAAAGTACCATTATGAAGTCGATCATCGGCTTTTTGCGCTATGATGGCGAGATCACCGTGGGAGGGCTGCCCAACAAGAGCACCGAAGCCCGGAGACTGTTGGGGTACATCCCGGAAATGCCCTCTCTCTACCCGAATCTGACCGTGTCGGAGCACATGGAATTTCTGGCCCGTGCGTACCGCCTGACGGATTATAAGCAGCGGGTGGAGGAGCTGTTCGACCGCTTTGAACTGCAGGATAAGCGCAGGAAGTTCGGGGATGAGCTTTCCAAGGGCATGCAGCAAAAGCTGAACATCTGCCTCGGGCTGCTGCCGCAGCCCAACATGCTGCTTCTGGATGAACCCATGATCGGCCTGGACCCCCATGCCATCAAGCAGCTGAAAAGCTCCATGGAGCAAATGCGCAATGAGGGGCGAACCCTCCTCGTCAGCACCCACATCATTGACAGCGTGGATATGCTCTGGGACCGCACGATCATCATGCAGGACGGCATGATCCGTGCCGATCTGACCCGGGAAGAGCTGGAGCGGGACGGCAGGACCCTGGAGCAGCTGTTTTTCGATGTGACGGAGGGCATCGCGCGGGACGCCATGTCTCACGGCGAGGATGCCGCCTCCCGGGAGGACTGATCCGATGCGCTTATTCGGCTATTACGCATGGCACTCCTTTAAAAACCAGCTGCGCAAGCTGTTCAAGACCTGGGTGCTGATTTTCTTTGCCGTCTGTGTTCTGGTGGGGGTGCTGATCGGCATCGGCGCCGCCATGCTGGATGACGCCGCCGGCGGAGCGGACGAGCCCGCCGACAGCGAAGCGGTGCAGGAGGAAACAGTCAGCCTGCCGGAAAAGCTCGGCATGGAAGCCGCGGAACTGGTGGAGCTGATCGCAGGCGGCGCTATCCTTGCCGTTTTTGTCTTTGAGGCCATCGGTGCCGACAAAAACGGCAGCCGGATCTTCCTGCCCGCCGATGTCAGCCTGCTGTTCGCTTCGCCGATGAAGCCGCAGTCCGTGCTTCTGTTTCGCCTGATGACCCGTCTGGGCACCGGCATTCTGGCAAGCGTTTATCTGCTGTTCCAGCTGCCGAACCTGGTGTTCAATCTGGGCCTGAGCGTGTGGGCGGCGCTGGCTGTCATCGCCACCTGGTGCCTGACGGTGGTGACGGGCAAGCTGCTGCAGGTTTTTCTGTACACCGTATGCTCCACCCATGTAAAATGGAAAACCCGGCTTCGTCACGGAATCTATGCCTTTCTCCTGCTGCTTGCAGCGCTCTACCTTCTTTACTGGAAGCGAAGCGGTGACAGCTGTCTCCTTGCGGCCGCAGGCTTCTTCAACAGTCCCGTTTCCCGCTGGATTCCCCTGTGGGGCTGGCTGAAGGGCTTCTGCATGTTTGCGATGGAGGGCAATATTGCCGGACTGCTGGGCTGTCTTGCCGCGATTGCGGTGGGCGGGCTCCTGCTCATCTATGTCATCTGGCATGTCAAGGCGGATTTTTACGAGGATGCCATGGCCAAATCCGAAGAAACCGCGGAGCTTCTTGCCCGGGCCCAGTCGGAAAAGTCTGCCATTGCGGTGGTCCGGCGAAAAAAGGACCGCAGCGACCGTCTGCGGCGGGACGGCCTGCGGCACGGCTTCGGAGCCAATGTGTTTTTCCATAAGGCCATGTACAACCGCTTCCGCTTTGCCCATTTCGGCGTTTTCACAAAAACCTCGGAAACGTATCTGCTGGCGGCGGCGGGTGTGTCCCTTCTGTGCCGCTTTGTCATCCATACCGACGCGCTGATCCCGGCCGTTCTGGCCCTGGGCGCCCTGACCTTCTTCCGGGCCATGGGCAATCCTCTGGAACGGGACACCCAGATGGACCACTTTCTGCTGATCCCGGAAAGCACCTGGCGCAAGCTGTTCTGGTCGCTGATGGGCGGCACCGCCAATTGCTTCCTGGACCTGCTCCCGGCCATGATCGCCGCCGCCCTTCTGTCCGGTGAAAAAGTGCTGCCGGCTCTGGCCTGGCTCCCGCTGATCGTATCGGTGGACTTCTTTGCCACCACCGTCGGTGCCTTTATCGGGCTGTCCGTTCCGGTCTCCGCAGGCAAAACGCTCAAACAGCTGGTTCAGATCCTGTTTATCTACTTTGGCCTTCTGCCGGATATCGCCATCATGGCGGTAGGTCTGGTCTTTGAACGGACGGTGCCGGCGGCCATCGGCTGTACGGTCCTGAATCTGCTGCTGGGTCTTGTGTTCTTTTTCCTGTCGCCGCTGTTTCTGGAACCCGGGGACGGCAGGAAGTACACGCCGGAACGCCCCTTTTCCGGAAATCTGCAGGCTGCAAAAAAGCAGTTTTCAAGGCTCGGCATGGCGGTATTTGCCATTCTTGGCGTTGGCACCGCCGCCCAGCTCCTCCTGTCGGCTGCGATCAATACCCTCTGGCCGCAGGTCGCGGAGCATTCCTGGGGCATGTGGCTCGTGACCTTTGCGCCGCTGTATCTGCTGGCGGTCCCCGTCGGCCTGCTGCTTCTGCGCAGAGTTCCCGCCAAAAAGCCGGAACCCCATAGGCTGAAACCGGGAAGCTGTCTTGTTTCGGCGCTGATCTGCTTCTTCCTGATGTATGCCGGCAATATTCTGGGCACGGTCCTGACCGCGCTGCTGCAGCTGCTGCCCGGCCTCTCCCCGGGAAACCCGATCCTGGACTATGCCGCGGACCGGGCGCTCCTTCCCAAAGTGCTGTTTCTGGTGATCCTGGCCCCTGTCATCGAGGAGTACATTTTCCGCAGGCAGCTCATTGACCGTATGCATCGCTATGGGCAGAAGCTGGCGGTCCTGACCTCCGCGCTGATGTTCGGCCTGTTCCACGGGAACCTGTCCCAGCTGTTCTATGCCTTTGCGCTGGGTCTGGTTTTCGGCTATATCTATCTGAAAACCGGAAAACTCCGCTACAGCATCGGTCTGCATATGCTGATCAATCTGCTGGGCAGCGTGGTCGGTCCGCTGTTTCTGGAGAAGATCGCGGTCCTGGACACCATGGAAAGCCCGGATCCTGCGGTGCTGGAGCCGGTCATGCCCTGGCTTCTGGGCTTCGGTGCCTATGTGCTGGTGCTGGTCGGGCTTTCCGTCTCGGGCCTGGTGCTCTTGTGTATCCATAAGCGCAAAGTGACTTTCAGCCCCGCAGAGCTGGAACTGCCCGGAGGCACACGCTTCAAAACGGTCTGTCTGAATGGAGGCATGCTTCTGCTGTTCATCGGCTGCATGGCCCTGATCGCGGTCAATCTGATGCCGCTGTAGGCAGCCGGCCCTTCACGCCCCGCCACCCCCGCACCGGGGAACGGGAAGGGCCGCACATCGCCCTTTCCCGGGGCTGTCCCTTCCCGGAGCAGCATGCAAAAATGGGTGCCAAAAATGGGTGCGTTGTAAAATTTGCATTTTACAACGCACCCTGCTTTTTCCCCTGTCCCTCCACCCTTTCACTGTTACCTATTACCTGTTAGCTTACCCCCCCACACGCAAAAATCCCCGCTCCTTTCGGAGCGGCGATCACGTTCTGCACGCATCTCCCGCAGGTTTTGCCAAATTGATATACTTTGCCCCCACGCGTTCGGCGTAGCACAGCGT
>JAZSQG010000207.1:0-3048 GCA_045537855.1 Oscillospiraceae bacterium | reverse complement strand
GAACGGCGACCGGCCGGCCCCGGCCCGCGCGCCCAATGCTGGCGGGACCAATTACAACACGGGCAGCTGACGAAGCCCAAACAGACAAATACGGACCCGACCGCTTTGGTCGGGTCCGTATTTTATGTTTGATTCAGTCCTCCCGGGCCTTGCCCCAGAAGAAGAGGGCCACGGTACCGGGGCCGGTGTGGCTGCCGATGGTGGTACCGATGTCGTTGATGAGCACCTTGCCCTTGAGCTTGGGGAAGGCGGCTTCCACCAGTTCGGCCACGGCTCTGGCATCCTCGTAGCAGTCGGAGTGGCACATATAGACCTTGTCGCTGTAGGCAAGGCCGGCGTCCGCCAGTTCCTTCATGCGCTCCACGCTTTCCTTGATGGCCTTGGGCTTCCCCCGCAGCTTGCTCCGGGGGATGAGACGGCCCAGATTGTCCACATTCATCAGGGGGCAGATGTGCAGCAGACCGCCGAACACGCCCGCCGCCTTGGAAATGCGGCCGCCCTTGACGAAGAAGGTCAGGTCGGTGGAGAAGAACCAGTGGTGCATCCGCAGCTTGTTCTCTTCCGCCCAGTCCCGCAGCTGATCGATGCTGTAGCCCTCATCCCGGAGGTCGGCCAGTTTGTCCATAAAGAGGCCGTAACCGGAGGAGGCGGCCAGAGAGTCCACCACATAGATCTTCCGGTCCGGGAACTGCTCGGCGGCGATGGCCGCCGCGTTGCGGGCAGAGTTGGCGCTGCCGGAAATGCCGGAGGACAGGCTCACATGGAGCACATCCTTCCCCTGAGAGAGAAAGCCGGTGAAATAAGTCAGGTATTCGGAAATATTGATCTGGGAGGTCCGGGTGTCCGCGCCCCGGCGCATGGCCTCATAAAAATCGGTAAAGGACATGGACTGGCCCAGGTCATCGGCATACTCCACATCGTCCAGGAAGTAGTGGAAGCAGAGGTAGTTCAGGCCGCGGGCCTCCATATGGGCCTTGGAGATGTCTGCCGTGGAGCAGCAGCTGAGGATATAGTCAGGCATGGGTGATTCAGCACCTTTCGTGAGGATGGTTTGAAATGTGTCTTCCGGGGGCGCAGCGGCAGGCGTGATCCTGTCCGCTGCCGCGCCTCCCCAGTGACTTATTCAGAATAAGCGTGTAAGGGCTTTATTGCAAACTACTCCGCACGAAAGGGACTCTACCATTGCGGCTTTTGGAGTAGAATTGCATTTTTGGCCGCTCTACTGTGAGTAGAGCGGCCAAAAAACACCCAAAATATCGGATTTTTTCAGTTGTGCTGTGAAATGCAGACTGCCTGCCGCGTTTCGGGAAAGGGCCGGGCGCTGCGCTTCAGTCCCGCTCCTTTCGCCTGTGACGCTTCTCCGCTGCTTCCCCGTCCTTCTTGCGAATCTGGAAGCTGAAGGCCACCAGCACCTCCGCAAGCACCAGCACAAAGCAGAGCTGCCAGGGCCTATATGCCCGGAGGCAGTAATAGATGGTGCCGAAAATACAGGCCACGATGCCCATGACGATGAGCATGTTCTGGCGGCTGGCATTCCAGATGGTGTTCAGCACCAGCAGGGCGATCAGGGAGATGGACACCGCCACCATGGGAATCAGCCAGAAGAGGTAGCCCATGATCCAGAGGATGGCAAAGAGCAGAGCCGCCAGTGTCCAGGTGGCGAAGAGCACCGCGCAGGTCACCATATTGGTGTTGAAGCTCCGGGCCTGCAGGGCCTCCTTTTTCTTATCGGGCGTCGGCTGCCAGGCATCGTGGCTGTGGAGCATATAGTCCGTGGTCACGCCGAAGATCTCCGCCAGGGCCTTGAGCACCGCCACATCCGGCAGCCCCTCCGCCCGCTCCCACTTGGAAACGGACTTGTCGGAATAATGGATCTTTTCCCCCAGCTCCGCCTGGGTGAGGCCGGCTTCCGTGCGCAGGGCGATCAGGTTGCTGGCAAAAATCAGTTTCAGGTCATCTGCACCGGGCATATTGCGCCTCCTTCCCCGCGCAGCAGCTTTATGGATTGTGTATTATACCACATCGCTCTGCAAAAGGCAACACGGGTGGGAAGGCGTCCCGTCCCCCACGGTTGAAGGCGCTGCGGGGATGTGCTATGATGTTACGGCAGCAAGGTCAAAAACAGGAGGAACAGAGCATGTCTGTACAGCCCTACCGCTATATCAGCCTCCGGGAAGCCCCGGAACTGATGCAGCCCGCCGCCGCGTGGTTTCACAGCAAGTGGCGCGTCCCCGTGGAAGCCTATCTGGAATGCATGGAAGCCTATCTCAGCGGCAGGACGCAGTTCGGCTGGTACCTTTGCCTGTTGGAGGGCAGCATCGTCGGCGGGCTGGGGGTCATCGATAACGATTTTCATGACCGCAGGGACCTGAGCCCCAACATCTGCGCCGTCTATACCGAGGAAGTCCATCGCTGTCGGGGCATCGCCGGGCAGCTGCTGCACATGGCGGTGGAGGATCTGCGCACGAAGGGCATCTCCCCCGTCTACCTCCTCACCGACCACAGCGGTTTCTACGAACAATACGGCTGGGAGTTTTTCTGCATGGCCCAAGGGAACGGCGAAGCGGAGCCCAGCAGGCTGTACATCCACCGCTGACGCAGCGCCCGGGAAAGGAGCAGCACACCATGAAGCATGTGATCCACATTTTCGGCCCCTCCGGCTCCGGTACCACCACCCTGGGGCAGCTTCTCTGCCGGGAGACGGGCTATGCCCTGCTGGACACCGACGAGTATTTCTGGCTGCCCACGGAGCCGAAATTTCTGGAAAAGCGCCCCCGGGAGGCGCGCATCGCCATGATGGAGGCGGACATTGACCGGGCAGCCCACGCCGTGGTTTCCGGCAGCGTGGCCGACTGGGGGCCCCCCCTCCTCCCGCGCTTTACCCTGGCGGTGCGCATTGAAATGGACCAGGAAGTGCGCATCGCCCGCCTCATCGCCCGGGAAAAGCAGCGCTACGGCCCGCGCATCGACCCCGGCGGGGACATGCACCGCCAGCATCTGGAATTCGTGGAATGGGCCAGAGGCTACGAGACCGGCGGTCCCGACATG
>JAZSQG010000302.1:0-6151 GCA_045537855.1 Oscillospiraceae bacterium | reverse complement strand
GCCGGATGGGCATTCCGGCGGAAGGGCTGGAATTTGACGCGGCCCTGGCCGCCTATCTGCTGGACCCCAACGACGGGAACTACAGCCTGCAGCGCTGCGCCAAAAAGCATCTTTCTCTGGAACTGCCCGACGCAGTTTTCGAGCGTGAGGGTGCCTTCGGTCTGCTGGAAGACCATGAAGAGGCCTTTGCAGCCCTGCGCGCCCACACCCAGGCCATCCGCGCCCTGCACAGCTATGCCATGCCCCTGCTGGAGGAGCAGGGCATGCTGCAGCTGTACCGGGAGGTGGAGCTGCCCCTCTGCAGGGTACTGGCCGGCATGGAAGAAACGGGCTTTGCCGTGGACCGGGCGGCCCTGGCCGCCTTAGGCGAAAGCCTGGGCCTTGCCATCGACCGGCTGCAGGGCGAAATTTACGCCATGGCGGGCAGTGAATTCAACATCAACTCTCCCCGGCAGCTGGGAAAACTCCTCTTTGAAGACCTGGGGCTCCCGGCCTATGGAAAAACCAAAACCGGCTATTCCACCAATGTGGAGGTGCTGGAAAAGCTCCGGGACAAGCACCCCATCGTGGAAAAGATCATGAATTACCGGAAGCTCAGCAAGCTGAAGTCCACCTATGCCGACGGACTGCTGAAATATATCGACGCCGACGGACGCATCCGCACCACCTTCCACATGACCGTCACCGCCACCGGCCGCCTCTCCTCGGCAGACCCGAACCTCCAGAATATCCCGGTACGCACAGAGCTGGGGGGCGAAGTGCGGAAAATGTTCATCCCCTCCCCCGGCATGGTGCTGGTGGATGCGGACTATTCCCAGATCGAGCTGCGGGTGCTGAGCCACCTTTCCGGGGACAGGGTCATGCAGCAGGCCTTTCTGGACGGAGAGGATATTCACCGGGTCACCGCCTCGCAGGTGTTCGGCGTGGCGCCGGAGGAGGTCACCCCCCTCATGCGCAGCCGGGCCAAGGCAGTCAACTTCGGCATCGTCTACGGCATCTCCGACTTTTCCCTTGCCCAGGATATCCACGTCAGCCGCGGCGAAGCCCGGGATTACATCGACAGCTATCTCGGCCATTACAGCGGCGTCCGCGCCTTTATGAAGGATTCCGTGGAGCATGCAAAGGCGGAGGGCTATGCCGCCACCCTCTTCGGACGGCGGCGCTATCTGCCGGAGCTCAGCGCATCCAACCACAATCTCCGCTCCTTCGGAGAGCGCGTAGCCATGAATATGCCCGTGCAGGGCACGGCGGCGGACATCATCAAGCTGGCCATGATCCGGGTGCATGCCCGGCTGCAGCGGGAGGTGCCGGAAGCCCGGCTGCTGCTGCAGGTCCACGACGAACTGCTGGCAGAGTGTCCGGAACAGCTGGGCGAGCAGGTGCGGCAGATCCTGGAGGAAGAAATGGCCGCAGCAGCCCGGCTGGATGTGCCCATTCCCGCCGAAGCCAAGCTGGGAAAGAGCTGGTATGACGCCAAATGAGTAAACTATTATTTGTATGTACGGGAAACACCTGCCGCAGCCCCATGGCAGCAGGTCTCTTCAATGCCCTGGCCCAGGCCCGGGGTATCGGGAGCCGCGCCTTTTCCCGGGGCCTGTTCCCCGTGGAAGGCGAGCACGCCTCCGCCGGGGCGCAGTACGCCGCCGGGGAGCTGGGCTTCTCGCTGGACGGGCACAGGGCAGCCCTTCTCACCGCAGAGGATCTCCGGCAGGCCGACCTGGTCTATGCCATGAGTACCCGGCATCTGCAGGAGATCGCCCGCCGCTTCCCCGATGCGGCAGACAAGCTCCTGCCACTGCCCTGCGGCGACGTGTCCGACCCTTACGGCTGCAGCCCGGAAGTGTACCTGCAGACCGCCCTGCAGCTGCAGGAAGCTTTGCTGCAGCTATTGGAGGAAGCGGAATGACCATCACCATCATGACGGAAGCCATGCTACCCCAGGTCCTGGCGCTCGAGGAACAGTGCTTCTCTGTACCCTGGTCCGCCCAGAGCTTTCTCAGCGAGCTGCGCAATCCCGCCTGCCGCTGGTTTGCGGCTTTGGAGGGGGAGCGGGTGCTGGGCTATGCCGGGATGCAGACGGTGCTGGACGAAGGCTACATCGGCAACATCGCAGTAGACCCGCTGCAGCGGCGGAAAGGCATCGCCTCCGCCCTGCTGGACGCCCTCCTCCGGGAAGCTGAAGCCCTCAGCCTCGCCTTCCTCACCCTGGAAGTGCGGGAACACAACGAGCCCGCCATCCGCCTGTATGAACGCAGCGGCTTCGTACCGGTGGGCCGAAGAAAAGCCTACTACAGCCATCCCACTGAGGATGCGCTTCTGATGACATATTACCTTCGGAAGGAAGAAACGCCATGATCCTGCTCTCCATCGAGTCCTCCTGCGACGAGACCGCTGCCGCCATTACCGAAAACGGTCGGAAGGTCCTCTCCAGCGAGATCAACTCCCAAATCGATATCCATACCCTTTACGGCGGCGTGGTGCCGGAGCTTGCCTCCCGCAGCCACATTCAGGCCATCACCAGGCTGGCGGACAAGGCCATTACCGATGCGGGCATCTGCCGCAGCGACATTGAGGGCGTGGCAGTCACCTATGCGCCGGGCCTCATCGGTGCTCTGCTGGTGGGTGTCAGCTTCGCAAAATCCGCCGCGCTGGCTCTGAATGTCCCCATCATCCCCGTGCATCATATCCGGGGACACATCGCCGCCAACTACATTGCCCATCCCGAGCTGGAGCCGCCCTTCGCCTGTCTGGTGGCTTCCGGCGGCAGCAGTATGATCGTGGATGTCCGGGGCTACACGGATTTCCGCGTGCTGGGCACCACCCGGGACGATGCGGCCGGGGAATGCTTCGATAAGGCCGCCCGGGTGCTGGGCATCGGCTATCCCGGCGGAGCGCAGATCGATGCTCTGAGCAAAACCGGCGACCCCACCCGCTACCCCCTGCCCCGGGCCAAGGTGGACGGCCACCCCTATGACCTCTCCTTCTCCGGCCTGAAAACGGCGGTCATCAATCTGGCCCACAACGCTGTGCAGAAGGGGGAAACGCTGGATCTCCCCTCCCTGGCCGCCTCTCTCTGTCAGGCCGTCAGCGACAGTCTGGTCAGCCGTGCCATCGATGCCGCCGTCAATCTGGGCTACGGGAAGCTGGCCATCGCCGGAGGCGTTGCCGCAAACTCCGTCATCCGGGAAAACCTCCTGCGGCAGGCCGCCGATCTGGGCATTTCCGCCTACCTTGCGCCCCTGAGCCTCTGCGGTGACAATGCTGCTATGATCGGCTGTCAAGGCTACTACGAATATCTGGCCGGGACCCGGGGCGGCAGCGATCTCAACGCTTACGCCACCATGTCTCCCGATACGGCGCTGATCCATATTTAAGCACATTACACTCTCTGCAACGGCGCACGGCGCAGGGCTGCATTCCACCCTGCGCCCTTACCATTTACAGCTTCTTAATACCGTCTTATGTATACCGCAGTTTTCCACCCTTCTCAATTTTTTGCGCCGCTGCGCCAGCATTTTCCCATTCTATTCTTCCGTATTTCCCGGTTTTTTCATTGTGGAAAACTCTGTTGATAATGTGCATAACTATCTGTATTCGGTATATGTCGAAATTTACGTCAACCAATCGGAATGTTCTTATTTTTACTAAGACTCTGTACTTTCCCCTGGCTTCAGCAAAATATTAACATTATGTGACAAAGTTTTCCCTGCCTTTTTCCGGCTTTTTCCAAGGATCTGCAGGATTCACCGGCAGTCGCTGTCATACCCCGCTTCGTCACCCCGGAATATTACGATCTGTAATCTTTTCTTTTCCCAAAGCTGTGATTCTGCCCGTTGACAAAGCGCAGGATTGTGGTATAATGCAGACTGCGTTTCGGTTTATATGCTGGTATAGCTCAGTCGGTAGAGCAGCTGATTCGTAATCAGCAGGTCGTGTGTTCGAGTCACATTACCAGCTCCACGTCGTCGCGGACTTCGTCTGCGACGACGTTTTCCTTTTCAAAGTAAGCGTCATCTCTCATTCACTCCGTCTCTCCTCCTCTCCAAATCGAACCCGCTACGCTGGGCTTCGATTTGGTTTTTTGATAGATCGAAAGTGTTCGCATTTGCCAGTCAGGTCCGTCAGTGTTTCTGGCGGACTTGTTTCTTTTCTCTGCCCTATTTGTCCCGGCACTCCTTCAGACACTTACAGCGCAGGCATTTTGCTGCCGGTGCAGGCGTATCCTGGTTCTGTTTGCCGGCTCAGGAGGGCGATCATTCCGTCTGCGGCACCCGGCACGGCCTCACAGCTGAAGCCTGCGGCTTCAAGGGCAGAGAGCATGGCACAGGAAGAACAGTCAAGCTCGATGTGACGGCTCCAAAGGAGCCCGTGCCCGATATGGGTCTTGAAATCCGCCAGCGGATTCATCACAGCAGAATCGTAATTGCTGAACGGCACATAGACAAGCCCCTCATTTCGGTCAAACACCACGGATTCTCCGCAGACCATCAGATAAATGTCATCTTTGTCGGCAATACGCTGCATCATTTCTGAAACGGAAATCGGCATGTACATCCACTCCTTCTGTGTATTTCGTGCTCAGCATATTCCGAAACGCCCCTCGTGGATGTTGCACAGGTCACAAAGTGATGACATGCCCGTTTTCCATCCCGGCGCAGACTATACGCCGCCGATTCCCGCCCCACCGCCGCGATTTCCGTATTGACATTTTCCCGCTTCTGGGTTAAAGTTACTCTAATGACTTATGGGGGTAATTATAATGGAACATATTAAGACCATCGAAACTCGTAATCTCTGCGACAGCGCCAAGAACGGCGGCTGCGGCGAGTGCCAGACTTCCTGCCAGTCTGCCTGCAAGACCAGCTGCGGTATTGCCAATCAGGCTTGCGAGAACAAGAAGGAAAGCAAGTAATTTTTTGTAAAGAAAATGCCGCCGATATCGGCGGCATTTTTTATGGACTTTTATGGAGGAACTACCGCTATGGTGCATCAGTATCAGCTGGGCGGCTACAACATCGTGCTGGACATCTGCTCCGGCAGCGTCCACGCCGTGGACGAAGTTGCCTATGACATCATCGCCATGTTTGAAAGCCACGGCCGGGAGGAGATCCTTGCCGCCATGGCAGAGAAATACGCCGGACGGACAGATATCACCCCTGCCGATCTGGAGGAATGCTACGGGCAGGTGCAGTCCCTCAAGGAGCAGGGCAAGCTCTTTACGCCGGACAGCTTCGAACCCATGGCCGGTGAACTGAAGGCGAAGACCGCCGGTGTGGTGAAGGCCCTGTGCCTCCACATTGCCCATACCTGCAACCTGAACTGCGCCTACTGCTTTGCCAGTCAGGGCAAATATAACGGCGAGCGGGCCGTCATGAGCTTCGAAGTGGGCAAGCGAGCCCTGGACTTTCTGGTGGAGCATTCCGGCTCCCGGCGGAATCTGGAAGTGGACTTTTTCGGCGGCGAACCGCTGATGAACTTCCAGGTGGTGAAGGACCTGGTGGCCTACGCCCGGAGCATTGAAAAGGAACGGGGCAAAAACTTCCGCTTCACCCTCACCACCAACGGCATGCTGGTGGATGACGATGTCATCGAATTTGCTAACCGGGAGTGCAGCAATGTGGTGCTGAGTCTGGATGGACGCAAAGAGATCCACGACCGCTACCGGGTGGACTATGCCGGAAAGGGCAGCTGGGAGCAGATCGTCCCCAAATTCCAGAGGTTTGTGGAAGCCCGGGAAGGCAAAAACTACTACATGCGCGGCACCTTCACCCACGCAAACCCCGATTTTCTCAAGGACATCCAGCAGATGCTGGATCTGGGCTTCACCGAGCTGAGCATGGAGCCCGTGGTCTGCGCCCCGGGCGACCCTGCGGCGCTGACGGAGGAAGACCTGCCCATCGTCATGGAGCAGTACGAACAGCTGGCACTGCTCATGCGGCAGCGGGACAAGGAAGGCAGGCCCTTCACCTTCTACCACTACATGATCGATCTGGCCGGAGGCCCCTGCATCTACAAGCGCATTTCCGGCTGCGGCAGCGGCACGGAATACATGGCCGTCACCCCCTGGGGTGATCTGTACCCCTGCCATCAGTTCGTCGGGGAAGAGAAATTTAAGCTGGGGGATAAAGTCGGAGGCCAAGCGGTCTTAGGG
>JAZSQG010000293.1:0-4071 GCA_045537855.1 Oscillospiraceae bacterium | reverse complement strand
CGTCAGGAGATACAGGCCCTCGGGGATCATCCCGATCACCGCCGCCACGGTGCCGGTCACGGCGGTGGCAAGATCCCGCCCCAGCCAGCGCAGTTCTTTCAGAAACAGGGCAATGCCCAGGGGAATGACGATCACGCCGATGACCTTTACGAGGCGGCTCAGGGAGCGCATCATCTCGCTGAGCCGCGCCCCACCCGCCTTCCGGGCTTCCAGGGTCAGCCGGGCAGCAAAGGCTTCTCCGCCCACGGCGGTGAGCCGGGCAAGGCCGCTGCCCGCCACGGCAAAGGAGCCGGAAAGGAGCGCATCCCCAGGCTGTTTTTCAATTTCGTCCGCCTCGCCGGTGACCAATGCTTCATTCACCTGCAGCTGCCCGCTGAGGAGCAGCGCATCGGCGCAGAGCTGTTCTCCGGCTGAAACGCGCACCACATCGTCCCGCACCAGCTGGTCAGCCTCCACCGTCTGCTCCCGGCCGTCCCGGATGACCTGAGCCTTCTGCCCGGTGAGGATGCGCAGCTTATCCAGGGTGCGCTTGCTGCGCAGCTCCTGCACGATTCCGATGAGGGTGTTGACCAGAATGACCGCCAGAAAGGTCAGGTCCAGCCAGGAGCGGACCAGCGCGACGCAGACTGCCAAAGTGAAAAACAGGAGGTTGAAATAGGTGAAAACATTGCTCAGAATGATCTGCCGGACCGTTTTGGTGGCAGCTTCCACCGGGGCATTGTGAAGCCCCGCCTCCTGCCGCAGGCGCACTTCTTCGCTGCTGAGGCCCCGCTCCGGCGCAGGCTCCGCCACCGGGACCTGCCCGACGCTGCCCCGGGTTTCCGCTTCTGTCCGCTGCTTTCGTTTCACGCCTGTTTTCGCCTCCCATCGCGGCAGAGTTTCGCCGCCGCTTTGCACTTAAATTTTAGTATATCCACTTCCATTTTAAAAGTCAACGCACCCGGACGGGGATGAAATCTTCCCCGGGCAGGTGACATTTTCAGGAAAATATGCTATGATGTATTTAAGAAAAATACAAAAAACTCAAGGGAGGTATTCGGATGTTTCAATTAAAGCCTATGACCGCGCGCGTCATGCAGACGCGGGAAAAGTACCGCAACACGGTCCCCAAGATCTGCATTGCCCGCTACAAGCTGCTTACCGAGTTCTACATGGAGCATACAGAACTCACCGGCGTGCTCAAGCGTGCCTACGCCATGAAGCACATTTTTGACAATATCCCCGTGCGCGTGGAGGATGAGGACCTCATTGTGGGCGCGCAGGGTACCACCTACCGCTCCTGTGCCATCTACCCCGAGTATGACATTGGTTCCCTGCCGGACGAGATCCTCAGCGGCAATGTCACCAACCGCAAGTATGACCCCTACCTCATCGACGAGGAGGACGGCAAGTACATCTGCGATACCGCAGCCTTCTGGCGCAAAGAATCCATGGGCGCGAAAATGCGCTGCTACACCATCGACGGCTTCCTTCCTCACGATGAAAGCGGCACCACGACTCACAGCGGCAAGTGGGGCTCCTCCGGCCCTGTGGGCCACTTCTGCACCGGCTATGACCGGGCCATCCGAAAGGGCTTCGGCGCCATCAAGGCGGAGGCTGACGCCAAAATGCGCCAGATGGAAGAAGACGGCATCTACGGCAGCAGCATCGACCAGTACCATTTCTACAAGTCCATTTCCATCGTCTGCGAAGGCATGATCAACCTCACCAAGCGCTACGCCGCAAAGGTGGAGGAGATGGCCGCTGCGGAGACCCGTCCCCAGCGGAAAAAGGAACTGGAGATGATGGCCGACTGCCTGAACTGGACCACGGAAAAGCCTGCCCGCAATTTCCTGGAAGCCGTGCAGGGCCTTTACCTGTACCAGACCTGCCTGGCCCTGGAGGGCAACATGCACGGCATGAGCTGGGGCCGGATTGACCAGTATCTGGGCGATTTCTATGACCGGGATATCGCCAACGGCGTCATCACCCCCGAGTTCGGCCAGGAGATCCTGGACATGTTCTATCTGAAGGTCGCGGAAATGAACAAGTTCTGGGGCGATGGCGGCGAATACGGCGTGCCGGGCTACACTTCCGGCCAGCTCATCACCCTGGGCGGTGTGAAGCCGGAAACCGGCGAGGACGCCACCAACGCCGTGACCTACATGTGCCTGCAGTGCTCCGCCCGTCTGGTGCTCCACGATCCCCCCCAGGCCCTGCGCGTCCACAAGGGGACCCCGGACGAACTCTGGGAGGCCGCCATTGAGACCACCAAGATCTGCGGCGGTGTGCCCTCTTTTGAAAATGACGAAATCATCATTCCCGCCCTGATGGATCGCGGACTGAGCCTCCAGAGCGCCCGGAACTACTGCGCCATCGGCTGCGTGGAGCCCGGCGGCACCGGCGACGAATGGCCTGCCTGCGGCGGAACCGGCGCAGCCTCCTACTTCAACATGGTCAACGCCCTGTGGCTGGCCATCAACAACGGCACCAATCCCATGCCCCGTATCGGCATGTGGGGTAGGGGCGAACCCAGGCCAAGCACCCAAAGCGGCCTGCCCACGGGCTACCTCTACGAGATGGAGACCTTCGACGAGGTGCTGGAAGCCTATAAGAAGCAGACGGAGTTTTTCGTCAAATGGCATGTGTCCCTCACCAACAACTTCGAGTATCTTGCCCGGAACATCATTCCCCTGCCGGTGGTCTCCGCCACCATGGACGGCTGCATGGAAAAGGGTGCGGATGTCATGTGGGGCGGCGCAAAATACAACTCCACGGGCCTTGCGGGCGTGGGGATCGGCAATGTGGCCGACAGTCTGCAGATGATCAAGCATCTGTGCTTCGACACGAAGAAGAGCACCACCCGGGAGCTGTACGATGCCCTCATCAACAACTGGGAGGGCTATGAGGACCTCTATAACTACGTGAAAAATGAGGCTCCCCATTACGGAAACGGCGATCCGGAGGCAGACCGGTATGCCGATTACGCTTCCAAGGTTTTTGCCGACGCCATCAACCGCTCCACCGGCCCCCGCGGGCGCTGGAGCGCCGGTCTCTACCCGGTGACCACCAATGTGGGCTTCGGCCTGCAGACTGCTGCCACCCCCGACGGACGCAAGCGCAGCGAGCCTCTGGCCGACGGCATCAGCCCCGTGCAGCAGATGGATAAAAACGGCCCCACCTGCGTGCTGGTGAGCGTGGGCAGCATCGACCATCGCAACTTCCCCAACGGCACCCTGCTGAACATGAAGTTCAGCCCCTCCTGCATGAACGGCGCGGACAGCATCGAAAAGCTGAAAAACCTGCTGAAGACCTACTTCTTCGACATGCTGGGCATGGAGGTGCAGATCAACGTCGTCTCTGCCGAGACCATGCGGGCTGCCCAGAAGAATCCTGAGGAATACAAGGATCTGGTGGTGCGCATCGCGGGCTTCTCCGTCTACTTCGTGGAGATGCACCGCACCGGACAGAACGACCTCATCAGCCGCACGGAGCTTTCCATGTGATCTGACTGCCGTTAGGAGGGAACGGAATCATGAAATACGAAAGACCCGCATATCTGGACCCCAATGTAAAAAGCGTCCAGCACAGGGCATTTTTCGGCCAGGGCAGCTTCGTTGTCCCCATCCCCGACTATCCCATCTCCATCCGGGAGAATTTCCGCCGGGCCGCCAAACGGGAAAATCCCCTCTGGGTGCCCAACTCCATGACGGACATCAACTCCACCATGCTTTCGGTGGTCAACGGCATGCCGGAAGCGGACTTCTCCCGGCGGGAACGCTATGACTGGAAGGATTGGTTCGGCATCGAGTGGACCTTTGTCCCCGAGGCCGGCGGCCCCATGCTCAAGCCCAACACCCAGTTCATGGATGACATCACCCAGTGGGAAAAAACCGTAAAGTTCCCCAATGTGGATGACTATGACTTTGAAGGCAACTGCGCCAAATGGCTGGCCACCTGCGACCCCGAAAAGGTCAAGCAGGTCAACATCGGCCTGGGCTGCACGGAGCGTCTGGTGGCCCTCATGGGCGGCTATACCGACGCCATGCTGGCCCTGGCTCTGGAGCCGGAAGCGGTGCGGGATTTCCTGGA
>JAZSQG010000026.1:0-15828 GCA_045537855.1 Oscillospiraceae bacterium | reverse complement strand
GTGATATTCTTCCGGCCGGATTCCTTGGCCAGCGTCCGGGTGAAGCCGTCGATGGCGGCCTTCGCCGCGGAATAGTTGGCCTGACCGGGGTTGCCGAAGGAGGACGTGGACGAGATGTTCACGATCTTGCCGGTGCGGCGGGAGAGAAATACCGGTGCAACATGCTTGATCATGTTGAAGGTGCCCCGCAGATTCACACCGATGACCGCGTCGAAATCGGCCTGCTTCATCAGCGGAAGCAGCTTATCCCTGCTTCCGCTGTTTTTGTTTTATCCAGGCCGGTTTCAGCCCTCTGCCTTTTTCAGAAGGCGGATATCCTGCCCGTAGAATTTCAGATTTTCGTAGACCCCCTCCAGCCGGGAGGCGATCTGGGGCGAATAGCGCCTGGATATCTCCTCAAGGGAAAGATTGGTGGAGATCACGGTGCTCTTCCGGCTGCGCATGCGGCTGTTGATGAGCTCGTAGAACACGCTGACGGTGTAGGCCGTGGTAAGCTCCGTGCCCAGGTCGTCCAGAATCAGCAGGTCGCAGTTCAGGTAGCGGCGCACATCTCCTTCGGCGGCGTCCATATCCCCACGGCGGCCGAATCTGGCCTCCTCAAAGCGGGCGCAGACATTCAGGGCCGTATCGTAGACCACGCTGGAGCCCCGGTCGGAGACCACGGAGGCGATGCAGGCGGAAAGGAAGGTCTTGCCCAACCCGGGCGCGCCGCTGAGCAGCAGATTCTCCCCGGTGTTGGCAAAGGTCTCGGCATAGCGGCGGCAGGCCAGCTGCACCATCTGCATATGCTGCCGGGGGCTGATGCCCGTTTCCCCGTCCGGCCGCTGGTCGTAATAGTCCAGACGGAAACTTTCAAAGCTCTCCCCCTGCAGGTCCAGCAGGCGGCTCAGCTCCTTCTTCTGCTCCTGTGCATAATAGCGCATCAGACAGCTGCAGGGCTTCGTGCCCACGTAGCCCCGGTCGGAGACCACGGAGGCAATACAGGCAGACAGGAAGGTCTTGCCCAGCCCGGGCGCCCCGCTGAGCAGGAGATTCTCCCCAATGTTGGCAAAGGTCTCGGCGTAGCGGCGGCAGGCCAGCTGCACCATCTGCATGTGCTGCCGGGGGCTGATGCCCGTCACGGCATCCGGCTGCCGGTCGTAATAATCCAGGCGGAAATTTTCAAAGCTCTCCCCCTGCAGGTCCAGCAGGCGGCTCAGCTCCTTTTTCTGCTCCTGGGCATAAAACACCATGAGGCAGCTGCAGGGCCTGGTACCCGCAAAGCCCCGGTCCCCGCAGTGGGGGCAGAGGGGCAGATCGTCGATACAGTCCCGGGGATAGCCCAGCTCGGCGATGCGCCGGGCCCGCTGCTCCTGCAGGGCCAGGTTCTGCTCCTGAATGGCCTCCACGGCCTTCACCGGGTCGCCGCCGCCGCTGAGGGCATTGGCGGCAGCCAGGGCCACCGTGGCCCGGAGCCGGGCATCCAGCTCTTCGATGGCGGGGTCCAGGGAATAGATCTTCCGGCGCAGGCGGCGGGTCTCTTCCTCCCGGTGCCTGCGCGCGTCCTCATAGCGGTCCAGGGCGCGGCTCAGTACCTTACCGTCAAGTGCCACCGGCTCCACCTCCGTTCAGTTTGTCCAGATATTTCTGCATCCGCGCATACTCCGCCGCTTCGGGCTTGGGGGCGGACGCAGCCTCTCCCCGGCCCGTTTCCCGGCCGGAGCGGCTTTTCTGGTCGCCGGCCGTGATCTCTGCCAGGGTATGGAGCCCCTTTTTGTGCCAGCTTTCCAGAATTTTATTCATGTAGGGCCAGACCAGTTCCTTCTTGTTCAGCACGGTCCTGTCATAGGCTTCCAGCAGCGCTTCGCCGGGAAAGCCCATTTCCAGCCAGCTCATTACATACTTTTCCTCGGTGGGAGACAGGGGCCGCTCCCGGATGCCCAGCAGCCGGCGCACTTCCCCGCTGCGGCTGCGCCGCTCTTCCAGCGCGGCCAGATGGCGTTCCGCCGCATCCAGGGTGAAGAGCTCATTTCTGGCCCAGAGGTAGGCTTCCTTTTCGATCTGCCGCAGGGAGGGCTTCTTCCCCGCCCCGTAGCGCCGCTCCTGCTCCTGCACGCACCAACCGATGAGCAGGAGGATGACCTCCGTGGGGAGGCCCAGATAATCATAGATGCCGAAGAGGATGGTCATATCCCCCCCGGACAGCACCTTGCCCAGGCGCCTTGCCACCTCGTCCAGCAGCAGGCCGAAGTCGCTGCCCGCTTCCACCCGGGCCTTCACATCCGCCGCCGTGTAGTTGGGAGGGCTGTCCTCCCGCTCCCGCAGGGGTGCGGGCCGGGTGCTGCCCTTCCGGGCCTGGATGAGCCCGGCGTCGGCCAGGGCCTCCATGGCGCGCTCCAGCCTGTCCCCCAGCTGCAGCTCCCGCCGGGCCTGCTCCGGGTCCAGCCTTCCGCCGCAGCGCAGGATGTATATGTACAGGCGGGCAGCGTCGCCGCTGCCTGTGGCCAGGAGCCTGTCCGCATCGGCGAGGCTCATGGAGAGCCGCTCCGGCGCGGGCAGGACATATTCTTCGCTCATTCCACAAGCCTCCCCTCTTTCTCTCTCATTGTAGCAGGCTGCCGCCCGTCCCGCAAGGGTTCATTCCCCCTCGCCCAGGGCGTGAAGATACTGCTGATAGGCTTCGTTGTTCAGGATGCCGATGCCGTTCAGCATCAGCACCCGGTCGATGTCATGCTCGGCCACAAAGTCCGGCAGGTAAAAGTCCGGCTTCTCCGAAAGGTTGAAATAGCGGGGGTCCAGCACATACAGCTCTTCAAAATGGCCCGCCAGGAAGGGCAGCAGGGCATTGGTAAAGCTGTCCTTGATGATGAGGACGCTGCCGCCCTCTTTTGCATAGCTGTCGATGTGCAGCAGGGGCAGGTCGCCGCCCTGGAAGGCCTGATACAGGTTCCCCTCCGTCATGTCATGGTAGAAAAGGCGGCAGTCGCTGCCCTCCGTCATGTCCGCGCTGCGGTAGGAAACGCAGGGGCAGTCCATGCTGTTGTCAAACCAGTATTCCAGGGTATCCGGGTTCTTTTCCAGGGCTTCCGCCTGAGGATAGGCGGATACCAGCGTATAAAAGCTCCCCAGGAAGCTCCCGGGCAGGGTATCGGAAGCGAAGCTTTCCATGCTCCGGGCTTCCATGCCCAGCGCCTCCATCAGGGCGCAGTAGCCGTAATAGGCGCCCCGCTGGGTCCAGTGATGGTCGCTGCGGAAATAGAGGTATTCCTCCCTGTGTTCTTCCAGCAGGCTGAATGCATCCGCCGAAGCGACCCCCTCCGGCAGAAGCGCATAGGCGGCAGCAATGATCTGCCGCTGGTCCCGGGGCCCTTCCCGGTATTCCTCCGGGGCATAGAAGGCGCCGGAATTGGGAATCAGCATGGCGGTGATGGGCACATCGCCCAGCAGACTGCTGTAAAGGGCTGCATTCTCCCCATACAGGCCGATGATGCGGTCATTTTTCCAGCCGGTGTACATGGCCCTGCCCCCGGCCATGATCACATCTCCGGCGGTAAGGTCCAGCTCCGGGGCGGCGGGCTGGGGTGCCGCCGTCTCCTGTACCTCCCCGTTCTCCGGGTCAGTCTGGGCAGCGGAGGTCTGGCCGCCGGGGGCGGGGCTTTCCACCGCCGCCACCTGATCCTGCCCGAAGGGCAGCACCAGACTCACATCCTCGCCGCTGCCGCCGTCGGGGCTGAACACGTAAAAGCGGTTCAGCTGCCGCTCCAGCTTCAGGAGCTTTTCCCGCAGAGGGAAGGTATCGGTATAGTAGGTGTCCAGGTCGGCGGACCAGCTGCCGTCCGCCAGGGCAGACAGGCTGGGCCGGGGGAAGGAGGCAAGACGGCGGTTCTCCGTTACGCTCACGGTGGCATCCCGGTCCAGCGCGCTCACCGCCCCCAGCAGAAGCAGCGGCAGCAGGAAGAGGACCGACACCAGAATACAGGCTTTTTTCATGAAAAACCTCTCAGAATCGGAAATAGATGAAGGGATTGCTGGTGGCACCCACCAGAGAAATGATGCACAGGGCGAGGAACACACTGTTATAGCACAGGGCAGGCAGGGCAAAGCCCACTGCCTCCCCCAGCCATTTCCGGCTGTAGGCGCACACCGCGTCCCCCAGCTTCTTCAGCAGGGGCGTGGAGCCGATGAAGCAGGCGATGAGCAGGGGCAGACTGTTTGTAAGGCTCAGGCGGCTCACCGTATCCGTCAGGCCGTTGAAGCCCAGCATGGCCCGGTACACCGCCATGCTGGAGGCAGCGTCCTCAAAGAAGAAGAAGACCCGGCCCAGCAGCACCAGCAGGAAAGTCACCGGGATGGCCAGCGGGGCGGGGATGCGCCCCAGCCGCTCCTTGCCGATCATCTTTTCGATGATGAGCAGCACACCGAACCAGAGGCCCCAGAGGATATAGTTCCAGCCCGCTCCGTGCCACAGGCCCGTGAGCAGCCAGACCACCAGCAGATTCACCAGCTGCCGGGCAAGACCCCGGCGGCTGCCCCCCAGAGGATAATACACATAGTCCCGGAACCAGGAGCCCAGACTGATGTGCCAGCGGCGCCAGAAATCCGTGATGCTCCGGGCGATGTAGGGATAGCGGAAGTTTTCCCCGTAGTGAAAGCCGAACATGGCACCCAGACCGATGGCCATATCCGAATAGCCGCTGAAGTCAAAATACAGCTGGAAGGCATACATGAGGATGCCCAGCCAGGCGCCCACGGCGCTGAGCTGCGCCGGAGGCTGCTCCACCAGCAGCTTTTCCACCACTTCGCTGCAGTAATTGGCCAGCAGCACCTTCTTGGCAAGGCCGCAGACAAAGCGGCAGCTGCCCCGGGCAAAGCCCTCGGCGGTGACGCTCCGCCTGCGCAGCTGCGCTGCCAGATCGCTGTAGCGCAGGATGGGGCCCGCAATGAGCTGGGGGAAGAGGGACACGAAAAGGAGAAAATCCAGGAAGGAATGCTGCGTTTCCGCCTGCCCCTTCCGCAGATCGATGGTATAGGACAGAGTCTGGAATGTATAGAAAGAAATGCCGATGGGCAGGCTCAGCCCGCTTTGGGGCAGCTGCAGCCCCAACAGCAGATTCAGATTGCCCACCAGGAAGTTGAGATATTTGAAGCAGCAGAGCATGCCCAGGCTCAGGGCCACCGCCGTCCAGAAGCAGACATGCTCCCACACGCTGCCCCGGAAGCGCTCCATGAGCAGCCCGTTGAGATAATGGATCAGGGCGCTGAAAATCAGCAGCACAACCCACACCGGCTCGCCCACGGCGTAAAACACCAGACTGGCCAGGGTCAGCAGCAGATTCTTCCCCGTCATATTGGGCATGAGAAAATACAGCAGGATCACTGCCGGCAGGAAAATACACAAAAACAGAAGACTGGAAAAGACCATAGTTGCTCCGTCCCGCCGCGGAAAGCGGCATCAGCATGTCCGGATATTATACGCCTTCCCGGGGCACTTGTCAAAATACTTGCCTGCTCCAGAAAAAACTTTGAAAACCGCAGGAGCTATGCTATACTGAAGAGTAAACATTAAAAAATAAGAAAGGGAGGTTCCGGAGATGGAACTGGTCAGTCTGATCAGCAGCGAAAGCAGCCTGCGCGCCGCCGTTGCCGGGGGCGCCGACGCCATTCGGGCAGGACTGCGGGACTGCTGCAGCCGCAGCGTTTACGGCATGAAGCTGAAGTCCCTCACCGCCGCCGCGGCCTACTGCCGGGTGCGGGGCGTGAAGTTCTATGTCTCTCTGGACCTTCCCATGTCGCCCCAGCGCTTTGACCTGGCCCTCAAGGGGGCGGAGGTCCTCTGCCGGGCGGGGGTCGACGCCCTCTGCGTGGGAGACCTGGGTCTCCTGCAGGCCCTGCGCCGGCGCATGCCGGAAATGGCCATTCACGCGGGAGAAGCGCTGGGCATTCACGATTCCGGCGGCGCAGCCCTGGCTGCGGAGCTGGGGGTCAGGCGCCTGCTGCTGCCCCAGCAGCTCAGCGGCGAAAGCCTCCGGCGCATCTGCGCCCAGAGCGAAATTGAAACCGAAGTCATCCTCTTCGGCGATGCCTGCCCCGGCTGGGGCAGTCCCTGCCGCTTCGGCGCCTTCACCCGGCAGGGCAGCGCCTCCGCCGGGCACTGCGGCAGACCCTGTACCCAGCGCTTCGGCGGCCCCGACGGCCCGGTGTCCCTCTGCGCCCGGGATACGGACCTTTCTTCGCATCTGCCCGAACTTCTGGATTGGGGCGTCAGCGCCCTGAGCCTGCCGGGGGCGGACATGCCCGGAGAATACCACGGCATGGCGGCGGAAGTGTTCCAGCGGGCCATCAGCCAGAAAAAAGCCCCCTCCCGGCACGAAACGGAGCTGCTGGGCAGCTTCCGCAGCCGCATGGGGAGCGATGCCTTCTTTGCCGGGAAGCCGGAGGAAGCCTTTTCTTCCTCCCCGGAGGAAGCGCCTCCCCGGCGCAAAGCCCACTGGCAGGACCCGGGAGAATTCCAGCGGGTCAGCGTCACCTTCTACGCCGCCCTGCGGGCGGGCGAACCCGCCCGGCTGGCTGTGCGGGATGACAGGGGCAATCAGGCCCAGGTCCGGGGCAGCGTCCCCGCCAGAGCGGGCAGCGGCAGGCGGGAACTCACCGATGCCCTCCTGCGCACCCAGCTGCTCAACACCCTGGGTACTCCCTATCTCTGCAGCGAAGTAACGCTGCAGCTGGAACCGGGCCTTCACCTGCCCGGTGCGGAGGTCAGCCAGATGCGCCGGGAAGCCCTGCAGAAGCTCTCCCTCCTGCGGCAGACGCCGCCGGAGCCGGTATTCCTGCCGCAGGAGCCCCTTGAACATGCCCCGGGCTGCAGGGAAGAGCCGGATATCACCGTGTCGGTGCAGCGCACGGCCCAGCTTTCCCGGGAACTTGCGCTGATGAAGCCGAAGCTCCTCTACCTCCCACTGGACGAGCTCCTCCGGGAACCCGCCGCCATTACCCCTTTCTGGGAAAACGGCGTCACCGGCGTCTGCGCGGTGCTGCCCCCGGTGGTCACGGATGAAGAGGCCATCGGGCTTTATTCCCGCCTGCGCAGCCTGAAGGAGATCCATGTCCGGGATGTGATGGTTTCCTCCCCCGGTCAGCTGAAGGCCGCCGCCCTCCTGGGCTTCCGGCCCCGCTGCTCGGTGGAGCTGAGCGCCATGAACAGCCACAGCCTCCACAGCCTGAAGGAGCTGGGGGCCGTCAGCGCCATCCTCAGCCCGGAGCTGAACCTGAAGCAGATCCGCGGCCTTTCCAAACCGCTGGACACAGAGCTTTATGCCTACGGACGCCTGCCTCTGACGGTCACCGCCCGGGACCTCCGGGACGGCAAGACAGCCCGGAACCGCCTCCTGCAGGACAGCCGGGGGCGAAGCTATCCCCTGCTGCCCGCCGGCAGCCGGAGCATCCTCTACAGTCCGGACAGGCTCTTCCTGGCCGACCGGATGAAGGACCTGCGGGATCTGGGCGTCTGGTGCCTGCACCTGGCCTTCACCACCGAGGACGCCGGGGTCTGCACCGCCATCACCGCCCGCTATTTACACATGGGCCCCTACGAGCCCAATTCCAAAACAAAGGGACTGTACTATGAAAACGAAACTGGTTCTGGCTTCCGCTTCCCCGCGCCGCCGGGGGCTTCTGGACATGCTGGGCGTTTTTGTCTTCACCGTCATCCCCGCCCGCTCGGAAGCCGGCTATCCCGAGGGGATGGATGTTCCCGAGGCGGTGAACTACATCGCCCGGATGAAGGCGGAGGACTGCGCACTGCGCGCCCCGGAAAATTCCCTGATCCTGGCTGCGGACACCGTGGTCAGCGTGGACGGACGCATTCTGGAAAAGCCCGAGGACGAGGAGGACGCCCGGCGCATGCTGCGCCTGCTTTCCGGCCGCAGGCACCGGGTCTACACCGGCCTTGCCCTGAAGCAGGGGGAGCGTCTGCTTTGCGACTGTGCCCATGCCGACGTGTGGTTCAAGCCTCTGTCGGAAGAGGAGATCAGCGCCTACATTGCCACGGGCATGCCCATGGACAAGGCCGGTGCCTACGGGGCCCAGGACATGGCAGCCCTTTTCGTGGAACGTATTGACGGGGAATTCTACACCGTGGTGGGCCTTCCCATGTGTCAGCTTGGAAAGCTGCTGGACCGTTTCGGTGTTTCGATCTGGAGCTGATATGAAGACTTTTTTCAAATCCGCCGGAATCACGCTGCTGGTGCTGCTGGCACTGGTACTGCTCTTCACCGGCATCGGCTGGCTCACCGGCAGCAGCGGCATGCTGAGCCAGAGCTTTCAGGCCGTCACCGCCCCTGTGGAGAAGCTGCTGGACCGTGGTGTCCGGGAGCTGGAGACCCTCTTTTCCTACATGCACGGCTATGACCTGCTGCTGGAGGAAAACCGGGTGCTGAAGGCCCGGATCGCCGACATGGAGGCGGAGGTGCGCCAGAGTCAGGGCGCAAACGAGGAAAACCGCCGCCTGCGCACCCTGCTGAAGCTGCAGGAAAGCCACACGGACTACGAATTCGTGGACGCGGAGCTCATCTCCTGGGGCTCCGGCAACTGGTCCTCCGACTTTGTCATCGACCGGGGCAGCCGGGAGGGTGTCAGCACGGGCGACTGCGTCATCACCGAAGAGGGCTTCGTGGTGGGCCTGGTGGTGGAGACCGGCGTGAACACCGCCACCGTGCGCACCGTCATCGACGCCCAGACCGCCATCGGCGCAAAGCTCCAGGAAAGCGGCCTCAGCGCCGTGGCCAAGGGGGATTTCAGCCTCATGTCCCAGGGACAGCTGAAGCTGAGCTATGTCTTCGACGGGGCCTCCCTCTGCCTGGGCGACACGGTGCTCACCTCCGGTGCCGGGGGCGTGTACCCCTCCGGTCTGGTGGTGGGCAGCATCACGGACCTGCGCATGGATGAAAGCGGCTTCTCGGAATACGGCGTGGTCACCCCCGCCGCAGAGCTGGAAGCCCTGACCCAGGTCTTCGTCATCCGCAGCTTTGGTGAAGAAGATGCGCAGTGAAGCCCTGAAAACGGGAGCCGCCCTGGCCCTGCTGCTCCTGGTGACCTATCTTTTGGAAAGTGCCGTCTTTTCCCTGCTGCCCATTCTGGGCGTCTCCCCCATGCTGCTGCCGCTGCTGGCAGTGGGGGTGGGGCTCCTGGGGGGCGGTCTCTGGGGCTGCGGCTTCGGCCTTGCCGCGGGCATCCTCTGCGGCATTTCCGCAGGAAGCGGCGGGCTGCTGCTGGCCCTCAGCCTCTGCGTGGGCGGCTTTTTTTCCGGCTTTCTGGGAGAATTTGTCCTGGCCCGGGGCTTCCCCTCCTTTGCGGCCCTGAGCCTGGGCATGCTGCTGCTTCTGAGCCTGCTGCAGCTGTTCCCCTTCGCCGTGTACGAGCGCTTTCCCCTGGGGCCGCTGCTCGTCACCGGGCTGAAACAGACCCTCTATTCCCTGCTTTTCCTGCTCCCGGCTTACTTCTGCGTCCGCCGGGCATTCCGGCCCCTGCGCCGGTCGAAAACGAATTGAGGTCCCCTATGCGAAAGATCATCAAACCCTCCCGCCTTGTCCTTATCGTGGCCCTGCCCCTTCTGCTGGCCTGCGCCACCCTGCTGGCGCTGTACAACCTGCAGATCCTGCGCAGCGCCGAATACTACGAAGAGAGCATCAACACCGTCCTGAGCACGGAAACCGTTCCCGCCGCCCGGGGCAGGCTTCTGGACCGCTACGGCCGGGAACTGGTGGGCAACCGCCTCAGCTACGATGTGCGCATCCAGCGCAGCCGCCTGGTGGAGGCGGAGGACCCCAACGGCGTCCTCCTTTCCCTCATCGAGCTGGTCACGGCTTCCGGGGTACCCTATACGGATACCCTCCCCGTCAGCTTTTCCGCCCCCTTCTCCTATACGGAGATGACGGACAGTCAGCGCAGCCGCCTGGAGCAGTATGTACAGCACTTCGAGCTGGGGGAAACCCTGGACGCCCAGGGCCTCATGGACTGGTTCACGGAGCATTACAAAATCCCCGCATCCATGAGCCCGGAGCAGGCCCGGCTGGCCGCAGGCGTCCGCTATGAGCTGGAGCTGCGGGCCCTCTTCCACATTTCCGACTATGTCTTCGCTTCCGACCTGGATGCGGAGCTGGTGGCCGCCGTTTCCGAGCGGGTCTACCCCGGTGTGGACATCCACACCAGCGCCGCGAGAAGCTACGCCACCGACTACGCATCCCACATTCTGGGCCACACGGGCCTGATGGACGAAGCGGAGCTTGCCTACTACACGGAGCTGGGCTATCCCATGGATGCCGTCATCGGCAAGGCGGGCATGGAAGCCGCCTTTGAAGAATACCTCCACGGCTCTGACGGAGAGCGGGTCACCATCCGCACTGCCGGCGGCGAGATCGTGGGTTCCTATTACACGGTGGAGCCCCGGGCCGGCAGCGATGTGATCACCACCCTGGACCTGGCCTGCCAGCAGGCGGCGGAGGAAGCCCTGGCCCGGGAGATTGAGAAGATCAATGCCGCCCGCCTGGCGGAAGCCGAGCCCGGGGAAGAGGTGGAGCTGGCCAAGGGCGGTGCCGTGGTGGTCATTCAGGTGGGCACCGGGGACATTCTGGCCATGGCCTCCTACCCCAGCTATCGGCTGGAGACCTTTTCCCGGGATTACAGCCGCCTCCTTAACGACCCGGACGCGCCCCTCTACAACCGGGCCACCCAGGGGCGTTACGCCCCCGGCTCCACCTTCAAGATCGTCACCGCCGCGGCGGGTCTCTCCACGGGGGCCCTCAGCCCGGACACGAAGATCTATGACCGCAGCATCGTGGACGAATACGAGGGCTACAGCTATACCTGCTGGGCCTACCCCGGTTCCCACGGCACCATCGACGTGCGGGAAGCCCTGCAGGTCTCCTGCAACTACTTTTTCTACATGGTGGGCCGGGATGTGGGCATCGACAGTCTGAGCCAATATGCAGCGGACTTCGGCCTGGGCCAGTCCACGGGCATCGAGCTGTACGAAAACACCGGCGTGCTGGCCTCCCGGGCCTATAAGGAAGAGACCGTGGGGGAAAGCTGGTATGTGGGCGATACCTTCCAGGCCGCCATCGGCCAGTCCTACAACCTCTTTACCCCCCTGCAGCTGGCCTCCTACGCCGCCACCGTAGCTTCCGACGGCATCCGCTATGCCACCCGCCTCCTGCGCAGCGTCTCCTCCGGGGACGGCGGGACGGACATACGCAGCAGTGAGCCGAAGGTCCTCAGCCGGGTGGACGCGGAGGCGGAGGATTTCGCCCTCATCAAGGAAGGGCTCCTCATGGCTTCCCGCTACGGCTCCCCCTCCTATGTTTTCGGCAACTATGACGTGGATGTCTGCTCCAAGACCGGCACTGCCCAGGTTTCGGAGGACAGCGTGAACAACGCCGTGTTCATCTCCTTCGCCCCGCAGGACGCGCCGGAGATCGCCATCAGCGTAGTGGTGGAAAATGGCGGCAGCGGCTACTACCTGGCGGAAGTGGCCCGGGATATTTTCGACTGGTACTTTGCCCGGCAGGAAGAACCCCTTCTTCCCCCGGAGAACCAGCTGATCCCCTGATTTTTCCTTGTATCCTGAGAAAAAGCGTAGTATAATGTATGATTGGGACAGCCGGGTCCGGCAGCAGAAGGGAAATTCTGCCGTCTGACGCCCGGAAAAGCGCGGGACTGCGCCTTTCCGGCAAGCCGAAGCCGGCAAAGTTCATCCGGGAGGAGCGCTTATGGGCCTTGCCATCGCCGTTGCGTCGGGAAAGGGCGGAACGGGAAAATCCACCAGTACCGCCGCGCTGGGCTGCTGCCTTGCAGCGCTGGGAAAGCGCACGCTGCTCATCGACGGCGATGCGGAGCTGCGCAATCTGGACCTGTGTCTGGGTCTCAGCGACCGGGTGGTGCTGGACTACGGGGATGTGCTGGCCGGCCGCTGCGAAGCGGAGCGGGCTCTCACGGAAGTCCCCCAATTCCCCGGCCTCTTTCTGCTGGCAGCCCCCATGGAGGATGAGACAGAGGGTCTCGCCCAACTCATCTGCCGCCTGAAGGAAGACTTTGATTACTGCCTCATCGACTGCCCCGGCGGACTGGGCGGCGGCTTCCGGGCCGCGGCCGCAGCGGCGGACCGGGCACTGGTGGTATCCAACACGGATCCCTGCAGCCACCGGGACGCAGCCCGGGCGGCCCAGGCCCTGCAGCAGCAGGGGGTGGAGGATGTGCATCTGCTCATCAGCCGGGTCAGCCGCCGCTTTCTCACGGCTTCCCGGGCCACCCTGGACGATTCCATGGACCAGGTGGGCCTGCGCCTCATCGGCTATGTGCCGGAGGACCGGAATGTGAGCCTTGCCCTGGCGGAGGGCACGCCCCTCATGGCATGGCCGAAAAAGGGTCGGGCCGCCGCCGCCTACAAACGCATTGCCCAGCGGCTGGACGGCCGGCATGTACCCCTCCCCTGAACGAGCGCAAATACTGGGAAAACAGGAGGACCCGTCATGAACATCGCACTTCTTGCCCACAAGAACAAACTGGAACTCATGGTGCAGTTCTGCATTGCCTACTGCGGCATTTTTTCCTCCCACAAGCTTTGCTCCACCAACACCACTGCCCGCCTCATCACCGACGCCACGGGCATGAAGGTGGAAAAGTATATGTCCAAGGCCCAGGGCGGCATCCAGCAGATCGCGGCCCGCATCGCCTACAACGAGATCGACCTGGTGCTGTTCCTGGCCGATCCCCAGAACCCGGACTACAGCGGTGACATGGGCCTCCTTGCCCGCCTCTGCGACCAGTACAGCATCCCCTTTGCCTCCAATGTGGCCACGGCGGAGGTGCTGGTGCTGGGCCTGCAGCGGGGCGACCTGGCCTGGCGCGACATTGTCAATCCCAAGAAACGCTGAACACAGCCATTACGATACGATACGAAGGATAAACCTATGGAACGTGTAAAACCCAGAACCCTCTCCGGCTTCATGGAACTTCTGCCGGAAAAGCAGAGCCAGATGGAAGCCGTGATGCAGGTATTGAAGGATACCTATTCCCGCTTTGGCTTCACCCCCATCGACACCCCCCTTCTGGAGGCTTCGGAGATCCTCCTGGCCAAGGGCGGCGGCGAAACGGAAAAGCAGATCTACCGCTTCCAGAAGGGCGACAGCGACCTGTCCCTGCGCTTTGACCTCACCGTACCCCTGGCCAAATATGTGGCCATGAACTACGGGCAGCTCACCTTCCCCTTCCGCCGCTACCAGATCGGCAAGGTCTACCGGGGCGAGCGGGCCCAGCGTGGCCGCTTCCGGGAGTTTTATCAGGCGGATATCGACGTCATCGGCGACGGCAGCCTGGACACCGCCAACGAGGCGGAGATCGTGGCGGTCATCTGCACGGTGTTTGAGCGCCTGGGCCTCAGCCGCTTCCAGATCCGCATCAACAACCGCCGCTTCCTCAACGGCCTCTTCAGCTGGCTGGGTCTGGAGGAGAAGAGCGGCGGCGTGATGAACGCGCTGGACAAGCTGGACAAGATCGGCCGGGACAAGGTGCTGGAGCTTCTCACCGGGGAAACGTTGGGCGTAGCCGAAGAGACCGCCCGGCAGCTCATGGAGGTGGTGGCTTCCGAAGACCCCGCCGCCATGCTGGAGAGCCTGTACGGCCGGCACGAAGCCCTGGATGCGGGCATCGACGAGCTGCGCAAGGTCATCGACCTGCTCCCTGCCTTCGGCGTGCCGGAGGACAAGTGGCGCCTGGACCTGACCATCGCCCGGGGTCTGGATTACTACACCGGCACCGTCTACGAGACCACCCTGCTGGACTATCCCGAGGTGGGCTCCGTCTGCTCCGGCGGCCGCTATGATGACCTGGCCGGCTATTACACCGACAAGAAGCTTCCCGGCGTTGGGGTCAGCATCGGCCTCACCCGCCTGTTTTACATCCTGCAGGAGCAGGACCTGCTCCGCAGGGACGCCGCCCAGGCCCCCTGCGACGCGCTGATCATCCCCATGGGCGATGTGCTGCCCTGGGCCGTGCAGGCCGCCACCGTCCTGCGCAATGCCGGCGTGCGGGTACAGGTCTACACCGAGCAGAAGAAGGTCAAGGCCAAGTTCGCCTATGCCGACAAGCTGGGCATCCCCTACGCCGTGGTGGTGGGCGAAGACGAGCGGGCCGCCGGGACCGTGGCACTGAAAGATCTGCAGAAGGGCAGCCAGGAGAGCATGACGCCGGAGGAGGCCGCGAAGGCCATCCTTGCCGCGCTGCCCGCCCCCGGAAAGCCCATTCAGGAAAAGTGAGGAAGAGAAACATGACACAGATGCGTACACATCATTGCAGCCAGCTGCGGCTGGAGGACGCCGGAAAGACCGTTACCCTTGCCGGCTGGATGGAAAATGTCCGTGTGGTGGGCAGCAATTTCGCCTTCGTGGTCCTGCGTGACTTCTACGGCACCACCCAGCTGGTCATCGAAAACGAAGAGATGATGAAGATCATCAAGGCCCTGAACAAGGAGTCCACCCTGCAGGTGACCGGCCTTGTCCGGGAGCGTGACGCCAAGAACCCCAGGCAGGCCACCGGCGATGTGGAAGTGGTCCCCACGGAGATCAACGTGCTGGGCCGCTGCCGCTATAACGAGCTGCCTTTTGAGATCAACCGCAGCCGTGAGTCCGACGAGACTGCCCGCCTGAAGTACCGCTATCTGGACCTGCGCAACCCTGCGGTGAAGCAGAACATCATTCTGCGCAGCAAGGTCATCGCCGCCCTGCGCCAGGCCATGATCGCCCACGATTTTCTGGAGATCACCACCCCCATCCTCACCGCTTCCAGCCCCGAAGGCGCCCGTGACTATCTGGTGCCCGCCCGGAAGCATCCCGGCAAGTTCTATGCTCTGCCCCAGGCCCCCCAGCAGTTCAAGCAGCTGCTGATGACCTCCGGCTTCGACCGCTATTTCCAGATCGCCCCCTGCTTCCGGGATGAGGATGCCAGAGGCGACCGCAGCCCCGGCGAATTCTATCAGCTGGATATGGAAATGGCCTTCGCCACGCAGGAAGACGTCTTTGCCGTTCTGGAAGACGTGCTGCCTCCCATCTTCGCCCAGTACGGCGTGTATCACAGCGCCTCCAAGCCTCCCTTCCGGCGCATCTCCTACACGGAAGCGCTGGAGCGCTACGGCAGCGACAAGCCCGACCTGCGCATCGATCTGGAAGTGCAGGACTGCAGCGCACTGGTGCAGGACTGCGGCTTCGAGCCCTTCCAGGGCAGCGTGGTCAAGGCTGTGGTGGTCAGCGGCTGCGAGCTGACCCGCAAGCAGATCGACAAGCTCTGCGCCGATGTGGAAGTCCAGGCCGGAAAGAAGCCCTACTGGCTGCGCATGGACGAAAACGGCGCCCTGGTAGGCGGCGTGAGCAAGTTCCTCACCGAGCGGGTGGATGCCCTGCGCCAGCAGCTGGGCGTGGAAAGCGGCTGTCTGGTGCTCTTCAGCGCCGGCACCCTGCGGGAAGCCCAGAAGACGGCGGGCGTCATGCTGCGCATGGCAGGTGCCGCGGTGCCCGGCCACATGAAAACCGATACCTACGAATTCTGCTGGATCGTGGACTTCCCCATGTTCGAGATCGGGGAAGAGAGCGGCGAGCTGGAATTCTGCCACAACCCCTTCAGCATGCCCAACGGCGGTCTGGAGATCCTGGAGAAGGCCGAGCGGGGCGAAGTGGATCCCCTGGAGATCAGCGCCTACCAGTATGACCTGGTCTGCAACGGCGTGGAGCTCAGCTCCGGCGCGGTGCGTAACCACGATCCCGAGATCATGGTCAAGGCCTTTGAGATGGTGCGGCTGGGCGAAGA
>JAZSQG010000364.1:0-13213 GCA_045537855.1 Oscillospiraceae bacterium | reverse complement strand
GTGAGAGGTGACTTTCGTAAAAAAGTCGCTGCGAACGATATGTCGTCCGCAGCGACGGGGTGCGGGCATGGGGGCTCGAACCCCAACGCAAAGCACGAGAACCTAAATCTCGCATGTCTACCAATTCCATCATGCCCGCTTATATAAACTGCCGAGGAATACCCGGCAGTTTTTTGCATTTGATCGGCACAGAGACCGCAGTTCAAAAAGCCAATGCCGCCTCTTGCCAGCTCCTTATTCTACACGCTTTTGCGGCAAATGCAAGCCCTTTATCGGCGCGCGAAGGCATTCAGCCATTCAGCTGCGCCACGGCAAATTCCTGCTCCGCCAGCACTGCGCCGTCCGGCGCCGTCACCCGGAGCGTCACCAAAAACACCTGCTCCGATGCCCGGTATTTCGCTTCGAAATCCGCTTTCAGGTCCAGCACATAGGCCGAATCTCCCACCAGCGGGTAGGTCTCCTCCGGGGCAGCATTGGGCCCCAGCAGCATCAGATGCCCGGAGGCATTGCTGCGGATGCGATAACCCCGCCCGTAGCGCTGGCTGAAAAAGCTGCTGAGATTGCCGGAAGCATCCGTCACCACTTCTTCGGCATAGCGCAGTTCATCCTTCACCGCTGCCTCCAGGGTGGCACAGAGGATCTGCGCCTCCGAATCCCTGCTGCTGTTCAGCAGAAATTTGCTGCTGAGCTGCAGGGTGGTGGCGATCACCCCGCAGACCAGCACGCACACCACAAGGGCGCACAGGGTCTCCACCAGGGTAAAGCCCCCGCTTCTCAGCTTTCTGCGGCAGAAGCCTTTAATCCAACTCATAGAAATAATACTCCCCATCCCGGTACAGACAGATATCCATGGATTTAACATAGCTGATGCCGCCGGAAGTCCACTTCACAGAAGCGCTTACGCCGGGCAGCGCGCCGCCGCTTTTATCCATGCTGCAGTAGGTATCCGCCGCTTTTGCACTGCGGCTGATCTGCGCGGAGGACAGGATCACAGCGCTGAGCCCCGTCAGAAGCAGCACAATGACCAGCAGGGCGCAGAGGGTCTCCACCAGGGTTTCACCCCGGTTTCCTGGCTTTTTCATACTCCCGCACCTCCTGCCGCATCCTGCCGCTGAATGCTGCCGTCCAGCCAGCTGATCTTCCACTGGGCCGTATAGTACTTCACTTCCCGGTAGCTGACACCGTCATCCCCGACATAATCCCGCACTTCTTCCCTGTCAGCCAGCACCTCTCCCACAGCGGGAAGCCGCAGCGTCAGGCAGGCGTCATTCTGTCCGCCGCCCCGGAGATGCAGTTCCATTTGCACCGTGAAGGCATCGCCTTCCCCATCGCCGGCATACATGGTCAGCGCCGCTTCCACCGGCTGCAGGGCACCGTCTGCCATGGTGACCTCCACGGTCAGATTCTGCGTCTGCCTGCCTCCGCCGGCGATGATCTGCTCTGCCATATCCTGCAGGAGCGTTTCCAGGGGGCTGGCATCGCCGCCGTCGGCGTCGCTCCACTCCCGAATGCTGCTGTAGGCAGGCGTCCCCGTCAGGCTCACTTCCCCCTCTGTCAGGGTATCGGTGCGCACGGCGAGAACGCCGCGGCTGTATACCTTCCCCTGCATCCCATCCCGCAGGGCGGCAGCGGCAGAGCTCACCGTGAGAAACGCCTGCTCTTCCAGCTTTCCGCTGCGGATGCGTCCCGCATTGGCAAGGGCCGCCCGGATCACCACGGTGCTGACCATAGTGACCGCGAGAAGCGCCAGAAGCGCCATCATCATGGACGCACCCCTGCTGCTCCTGATCTTCCTGTGCAGTTTATTCATAATCGTACACATAGCAATACACTTCCGTCTGCCTGTAGAGATCCACAGCATCGCTGTTCGTATAATTTGACGAGTTCGACTGTCGAATCGTGAATCTGCTGTTACTGTAACACAGATGCTTATACCGATTCTTTCCGCTACCCGCCAGACTGTACACGGAATTCGAAGAAGACTGCCACTTGGCTGCATCGACGGAACTTGTGCTGACACGGAGGTCGTTGCTGTTTACATACAGGTATGCCACACTGTTATGGAGATAACCCTGGCTGCCGTACTCCCACAGAGAGGCTGCGCCCACCTGGCTGATGCTGTATGCAACTGCTGCGCTGCCATCCTCCGCCCTGTAATAACCGTTCAGCAACTGGGGCGAGATCTCCACGCGCTGAATCTCCAGGCTGCCGCTGGCAGTGGTCCCCAGTGCATAGCTGTCGTAATAGATCACATAGACACCGCCGTTTTCCAGCGCGGTGGCGGGAATATAGGCACGCTCCGTGCGCGTCCAGCGGGCGTAAAGGACCGTATCCTCCGTCCGGAGCCAGCTGCCGTCCGCATCGGTGTAGCCGGATACTGCGGGAATGAGACTGCCATCCGGCTTCAGGACGGCAAGCGCGTCCGCATCCGCCGCCGTGAACCAGCCCTGGAAGGAATACGCCGCAGAAGTGTTGCCGCCGGGAATGGCATAGCCCGCATCCCAGGTCACGGTGCTTTCTCCCGCCGCGATCTTACCGGCCATATAGGCGCTGCCGGAGATTTTCAGTTCCAGCTTCATGCGCTGCAGCGTCCACACCGCTTCCGCTGTGACGGGTGCAGAAATTTCCCTTGCTACGGGCAGCAGATTACCCGCGGCATCCGCCACAAGCAGTCCGCCGACCGCATAACCGTCAAAGCGCCAGCCCGTGCGGGAAGCGGGAACGATCCCGTCGAGGGCATCCAGCGCAGGGTTTTGGTTGTCAGCTTCGCCATAAAAGGCCGCAAGCTCCGGGCAGGCATAGCAGCTGCCCATCACCGTGCCCCGGTCTTCAAAGGTCACGGGATAGAAATGCACTTCCTGCCAGCGGGCATAGAGCGTCAGGTCGGACGCCGTGTTGAAGATACGATCTTCCGTGACCCGCTCCCCTGTCCCTGCATCGGGGGCCGTATACCAGCCTGTCAGGGCATAGCCCGGGCGCTGCGGCAGAGGCAGCGGGCCAAAGGGCGCATCGAAGGTGACCGTCACAGGCGCAGGCGCCGCACCGGCTCCCGCATAGTTCAGGTCAAAGTACAGGGTATAGGTGTTGGCGTCCCAACCGGCATAGAGGTCCGTATCATCATAGATGGGGGTATGCGCGGCAAAGTCGTATTCCCGGCTGCAGGCAGTATCCTCATACCAAAGGGCATCAAAGGTATAGCCCACACGCACAGGCTGCGCACCCACAACGGGGCCCAGAGCACTGCCGCCGTACACCACACGCTCCGTTTCAAAAAGCTCGTTGGGAACGCTCCAGTAGCGGACGTCATATTCCGTGGGGCTGTTGGGCAGGCGGTAATCTACCGTCAGTGTGCGGTGCACGCTGCTGTCGCTGCGGCTCTGCAGGGTGATGCTCAGCTGTACATCCGCCCCGGTCATGGCCGTTTCCACGCTGACAGGCAGAGCATAGTATCTTCCGCTCTTGACCGGCGCGGAAGCCATCCGGACACTGTAAAGCCGATTGTCGCTGTCATAGGGGTAGACGGAAATGCCGTTCACCCTGGCATCCGCAACCTCCCACTGCGAGAAAGCGGACTCCGTGTTGGAATACAGGAGCAGCACACTGCCGGGCAGATTGGGTTTCTCGATACCGCTGCAGCCGTCCTGCACATCGCTCACGGTATCGCGGACGAAAAATTCCTGATATTCCTCCCGTTCGCTGTTGGCTAGACCCAGTGTCGCCGGTTCCAGAACGTTCACTTCCAGCAGAAGGGTATCGCTGGTCACGGTAAGGCTGTTGGTAGGGTCCTTCACGGGGATGTCGGAACAAAGCAGGGACAGGAGGGTATCGCCCGGGTCAAGGGCCAGGACTTCCAGCAGAAGTTCCCCTTCCCCGGAATAGACCGCAGGCTGGGCAATATCGGCATTTTCCGATGTGACCTGCCAGTTGGATGCATCCGTGGGGATCAGATTTCCGTTTCTGTCCAGCACCCGCAGCTCCCACTGCTTTCTGTCGCCGGAATAGAGGGTATCGCCGCTCCGCTCCACAGCCTCCAGGCTCTGCACCGCCGTGACGCTCACGTCCAGTTCCGTCTGCAGGATTTCACCATCGGATCCTGTACAGCGCAGGATGACGGTATCGCCTCCCGGCTGCAGGCCGCGCACCGTCAGCAGATAATAGGCGCCTTCCCCGTCCATCCGCGGCACGGGATCCAGGCTCACATCCAGGATCTCCGCATCATACAGAATGCTGAAGTCCGAGCCCTCCAGGCTCAGGCTGCGGTTATCGCTGTAAGCCCGCAGCTTCAGAACGGCTTCATACTCCCCTTCTCCGTCCAGAGTGCCGAGGAGATCCAGCCGCAAGGTCCTGGCATTGAGGAAAAGACCGCTGTTCTTGGGCCAGGGTCCGTAATGCACGCTGACTTCCCCGTTCTTTTCCGCCTGGGTGATAATGGTCGGGAAGGGATAATTGCGGCCTTCCAGCCCCTCGTCACCGCAGATGAAGCTATATTTTCCGTTGATCCGGATCCCCTGCTCCGTGGTGGTCACGGGTTTGAAGGGACCCGCGGCGCTGCCGCCGTTGATGCGGTACAGGAGGCCCTCCGCCGTATTCAGGTCGGACATCCGGGCATAGGACAGCTCCGTCAGTTCGATCCCGGTATAAGTGGTATAGTTACTGCCGCCGGTGATCCAGGGGCGGAAATGGTTCATGTTGCCCCGAAGCATATTCCGGAAATTGGTACCCACATTGGTATCGCCGGTGCTGCCGCCCACGAAGCGGTATTCCTGATAGCCCTCGGGCAGGGACAGTCCGGAAACAGTATTCAGATAATAGCAGTTGACCGTGGAGGATGTGGTATAGGCATAGCGGTCAGCCACACCGCCGATGATACAGATGCCCCGGATGCTGCCCCCGAATTCCGGGAAGTCCATATAGGTATAGCAGTTTGTAAACTTGGGTTTTCCGTCATGGGAACCGGTGGAACCGGAAAAGTTTTTGTAGTTGCTGGTAAAGCCGCTGCCGGCAAGACCGCCAATGAACACATGGGTGGATTGGGCGGTAGCCACCCGGTTGGAAGTACCGCTGCGGCTCTGGGCCGCCGTCACCTTATTGCCGGAAGCGTTCCGGCTCTCGCTGAGGGTATCCGCCCCCACGATCACCGTACCGCCGGAATAGCAGTTGGTCATGACGTTCTTGTTGGCGCCGGCAACACCGCCCACGCGGATAAAGTCGCCATAGGTGGCGTGTCCGTTTTCGTGGGTACAGTTGATCTGCAGTTCCACCACGGAGGAGCAGTTGTGCAGGTCCACATTGGCTACGCCGATGAGACCGCCCACGTTGGCTTCGCCCAGGGTCTGCAGTCCGGTGGAGTTATCCTGCACGGAATAGCCCGCGATGGCGCAGTTTTCAATGCTGTTGCCCGAGGGGTCCTGATAGTCATAGGCAACGCCCACAAGGCCGCCGATGGCGTAAGCCCCGGTCCTGGAGCCGCTGCGCTGGATGACATTGCCCCGGTCACTGTAAAGAATAATGTTCCGCAGCTGGGCTCCGGCGGTCACGCCGAAGAGGCCCACGCTGTAGTTCTGGGAGTTAATATTGAGATTCTGAATCTTATAGCTCTGCCCGTCATAGGAGCCGCCGAACCAGGCATAAAGCACGGCATCGTAACTGTTTGCCGAAGAAGTGGTGGCAGCGTCCGCAATGGGCACGTAGCCCGTGACGGCAGCGCCGCTGATATCATGGGTCTGTACCCACCAGGCATTGATGGGCTTTTTGGCCTGCCGGGCCTGGGAAGTGGAATCGGCAGAATAGAGATAAGGGAACTGCCGATAGGTGGACGCATTGACGGAAGTGGAGGTATTGTCCGTGCTGCTGTTCCAGTTCAGGAACTGGAGCTGCGCCACGGAGCGCACCTGATAGGGCTTTTCCTCCGAACCCGGCTGCTGCGCCAGGGACATGGCATCGGCAAAGAAGGGGCTGACCCGGAACCGGTAGCTGCTGCCCTCATATTCCAGGTGCAGACTGCCGACCGCCGCGGCGGAATCCAGGTACATGCCGGAGGTACCGCTGGTGTAGAGATAGAAGCTGTAGCGGTTATCCACGCTGTCCAGCTGCCGGCTGAGTTCCTGCTCGGCTGCAGCATTTCTGCTGCCTTCGGCAATATCCTGCCAGCTGACATTGCGGAGCCCCCAGTCCGCTTCCCCGCTGTGCAGGCTGCGCTGCATCACATAGTAGCCGTAACCGTATTCCGTGATGATGCCGCCGTCATCATGGGCCTGACAGAGGGTGGAGCTGCCTTCAATGAGGCTGCGTCCGGGGAGAATGCTGAAGTGGTAGCCTGCGTTGGAGCCACCTTCTTCCCGCTCCCAATAGACCATGCCCACTTCGCCCAGACCGGCGGGGCTGATCCATTCGCCGTAGTGGATATAGCGCCCGTCCGCGCCCTTCACGCTGCCGGGATAGAGGAAATCCGCTTCCGCTCCGGCATAGACATGGTACTGCCCGGGCGCGGAAGCCACCGCGCCGAAGCCGCTGAGACTCAGGTCTTCCAGCTCCTGCCCGGTCACAGGCTGGCCTCTGCCGGAATCGTTGTGATAGGACTGGATGGTACCGGCATACTGGTAGGCACCGCCGTTGAGATAGTAGCAGCGGTTCACCGAGCCGGTTGCGCTGGTAAAGCCCAAAACGCTCATTTCGCCTTCCGCCATCAGAGCGGTGGCACAGTAGGAGGCGGTAATGCTGCCGTTATTCCGGCCCGCGAAGCCCGCAATGCTCATCTGGCAGTTTTTGAACTGCCGGGCGTGGACATAGCCATAGGCATAGCTGTAGCTGACGGAACCCCGGTTGAGGCCCACCAGACCGCCCACATCGGCATCGGCATAGGTACATTCCAACTGGATCCGGGGCGTGCTGGCCGAAGTATTGCGGACGGTGCCGGTGTTGCAGCCCACCAGACCGCCCAGATAGATCATGGCGCCGTTGTAGGCGTAAGCTTCCAGCACATAGCCTGCGGCAGCGCAGTTTTCCACCGTACCGCTGTTGCCGCCGGCAAGGGTGCCCACATACGCGGTGCTGCCGAAGCCGGTGGGATAACTGCAGCGGACGCTGCGATAGTCCGTCACCCGATAGCCGTCCGTCAGGACGATGTTGCGGAGCGTCCCGGCATTCCAGCCAAAGAGGCCGCCATACGCAGTGTCATGGGCGCGGAAAGACACCCCACCCCGAATTTCATGGCACATACCGTCGTAAACCGCCCGGAAGGGAGCGCTTTCCGTACTTCCGATGGGCTTCTGCTCCCCGCTGAACACACCTGCGGGCCACTGATAGGCTCCGTAATCCAGGACCAGCTGCTGCTGGAAGCAGCAGTCTTTTGTCTGCTCACTGTAGCTGTCGTAATACAGGCTCAGATTGTAAAGCTGCCGGGCCGTGCGGATGACTACCGTATTACCGCCTGCAACCGCAAGCTCCGGCCTTGTTTCGCCGGGAACCACCGTATTGGCAAAGTGGGGATTGAACCAGTAGCTGCTGCCGGAAACCGTAAATTCACGGTAGAAGCCGGACGCCACGAAACCGCTGCTCTGAATCTCCTCCGGCAGCTGCATGAGATAGTATTCCTTTCCCGCCACCGTCAGCGCGGTACAGCTTTTGCCCAGATTCAGGCTGCTGTGATTTCCCGCCTCGTCGGTCTGCCAGCTGACAAGCACATCCGAATCCGGCACGCCGTCAAAGAGCAGGGCATAGCCGCCCTCCACCGCGTAATGACCGGAATCCGAAGCGGCAAGGGTATTCACGTTGCCGCCGGCAAAGCCCCAGCTCCCGTCTTCATAACGCTCAAAATACACCAGCGCGCCGGAGCGGAAGCTGGCGGGCCAGTCGCCGTAATGGGACAGGCTGCTCAGCCGGGGATAAGGATAAGTCCGCAGTTCCATATCCGCCTTCAGGTTATAGGGGAAGCTCTTGTTGGTATTGGATTCCGGAGAGAAGCCGCCGGAAGCTCCGCCCAGGGCAGCCTGCATGGCGGACAGGTCAGAAAGCTCCGCCGTATTTTTGCCGGTACCCGGCCCGGTGCCGGCAACGCCCTCCAGATAATAAAGGTTTTCCGCAGTAACGGCAGATGCCGCCGTGCGCAGGCAGCTTGCGCCGCGGAGTTCCGCCGCGGCATAGACATTGCGCAGCTCCGCCACCGCAGAGGGCGTCAGACCGGCCGCTTCACGCTCGGCTGTGATAAAACCGGCGCTGTAGCTACTGAGAAACACACTGTCTTCGCCGCAGGAAGCGCTGATACCGCCAACTACGCGCCCGCTGAGATAGCAGTCGGAATAAGCGGTGCTGAGGATCAGGTCTCCGTCCACGCAGCCTACCAGGCCACCCACCCAGCCGCCGCCGGAGATGACGCTGGCTGCAAAGCTGTCGGAAATGCCCAGATCGCCCAGGGCGCGCCCCACCAGGCCGCCGGTACTGCCCGCAGCGCCTGTACTGCCGGATATCCACACATGGCTTTCATCCAGCGCTTCCACATCGGCTTCCCGCAGGAACACGCCGCAGCCAAGAAACTGCGCATCGTAGATTGCTTTGCCCGCAAGGGCACCCACGTCGCCGCTGCCGGACACGCTGGCGCCGGACAGCTGCACATGCTCCATGCTGCTGCCCGCAAAGGAAGAGAAGAGCCCGGCATCTCCGGCGGCTTCCACCGTGAGACCGTAGATCACGCTGCCGTCCTGGGCTTTCAGGGACAAAATACGCTGGTTTTCGATGGGCTTAAAAGCGCGAAGCCTACCCTGACAGTAGATGCTGAACCAGTCCTGATCGTCCGCGGTATCCTCCGAGAAGCGAATATCCCCCGTCTGCACGGCATAACGGATACTCTCCTTCACACCGGAGGTATCCCGGTCCAGATTCTGCAGATGTCTGCCCCGGTTCAAAAGCGCTGTATCGGCACCGCCGCCATAGGCAAAGAGGCTGTTCGTCACAGCGCCCGCTCTTGCTTCGGGCACACGGCTGTTCTGGCAGGTGACCCGCAGTTCCAGCGTAATGTCATCCCCCGGGGTAAGCCCGGGTGCCAACTGCCGGAAATGCTGCCCCTCCTCCAGGGCATCCAGCGTCAGCAGATAGCTGCGGGTACGTGTATATCTCCCCGCCTCAGCGGGGATCAGGTTGGACCAGATGTGGCTGTCGCCGCTTTCGTCCGTTGCGGTAACATGGAAGGTCAGTTCCCGGTTTGGGGCACTTGCCAGATCCTCCGGGATCTGGCAGAAAAGCTGCGCCTGCAGCTTTTCTCCGTTGAGCACGGTAATCTGAGGATTCAGCGTATAGGTACCCTCCGCCGCGTCCACGGAGACGCCGCCGCCCCCGTAATACCCCACATCCGCACCCAGCTCGATCCGGGCTTCCCGGCTCTCCCGATAGAAATCATCGGCACTGCTGCCCGTATAGAAGGATGCCAGGGGTTCCGATTCGCTGAAAAACACGGCGTACACTTCGCCGGAGGCAGGCGCATATTCCACCACCCAGCTGCCGCTGCGCACCTCATCGTCCACATAGCCGGCGGGAAGCAGCTGAGAAAGATAGGCATCCGCCCCGGAGGAGCTGTAATACAGCAGGCCGTTTTCATCCACGGAATCCGCCGCATCGGCAGGCCGATATCCCAGTCTGCGGAGACCCGCAGCCTCATTGTGCTGATAGAGGTCACCCCGACCGGAAGCGCGCAGCTCCGTCAGGCGGTTCTGGGCCGCCACATATAAAATCTGCGCCGTGGAATCCAGCTGCGTCTGCCGGATGCTCCGGCTCAGGGAGCCCACGCCCAGCACGGCAACGGAGGAAAGCAGCAGCAGGATCGCCACCGCGATCAAAACTTCCGGCAGGGTAAAGCCCCTGCTGTCCCGTCTCAGTATCTTTTGCATTTCTTTCATATTTGCACACTCAGTTCTTCTCGGGAAGCAAACTCCGAAGCGAGATAAAGCAATTCAAACTTTTCCACCGTAAGCATAACACTTTTTCACTTTGCCTTCAATTATTCCCGGCATTTTTCGTGCAGAAATCGCATCTTTTCCAAATTCTCTTAATAAAGTGCGGAAAGGGCTTTCGTTTCCCGCGCGCCTGTGCTATTTTAAAAGTGTATGTTTGATTTCGGTAAGGAGAGGTTTGACAGATGAGTATTTTTGATATCATCACGCTGCTTGGCGGTCTTGCGTTTTTCCTCTTTGGCATGTCCACCATGGGCAACGGCCTGAAAAGTCTGGCCGGAAACCGAATGGAAGAGATCCTCTGGCGGCTTTCCTCCAATCCCGTGAAAGGACTTCTGCTGGGAACTCTGGTCACCGCCGTCATTCAGTCCTCCTCCGCCACCTCCGTGATGGTGGTCAGTTTTGTGAATGCCGGCATGATGAAGCTGAGCCAGTCAATCACCGTGATCCTGGGTTCCCAGATCGGCACCACCATGACCGGCTGGGTTCTGACCCTTGCCGGTGCCAACGGCAGCAGCGGTTTTGCCCGCGTGATCTCGGCTTCCACCTTTGTCCCCTTCCTGGGTTTTGTGGGCGCCGTCATGTACATGTTCTGCAAAAGACAGGTCTGGAAAAGCACCGGGACCATTCTCCTGGGCTTCTCCATCCTGATGACCGGCATGTCCACCATGAGCGGATCGGTGAACGCCCTGAAGACCGACCCCAAATTTGTGGGACTGCTCACGCTCTTTGATAACCCCTTCCTTGCAATGCTGGCAGGTATCGTGCTCGCCGCCGTGATCCAAAGCTGTTCGGCAGGCGTCGGCATCCTGCAGGCCCTCAGCGTCACGGGCGTTCTCAGCTACAGCGTCTGTGTACCGCTGATTATGGGCATCAACATCGGTGCCTGCGCGCCGGTGCTGCTTTCCATGATGGGCTCCAGCAAAAACGGTAAACGCGCCGCCATCAGCTATATGGTGGGCTGCGTACTCAGCGTTGTGATCGTCAGCCTCGTGTTCTTCCCCCTCCGCGCCCTAGGGCTTTTCGTCTTCATGGATGGCACAGCTGACAGTGTGGGCATCGCCCTGATCAACACCGTAATGCGCATTGCAGCCGTAATTGTACTGACGCCGCTGCACAAGCAGATCGAACGCATCTGCTACCTGCTGGTGAAATATAACCCCGATGAAGACGCCGACAGCGAGTTTCTGGAGAAACTCTCGGATTCCGCCCTGCGCTATCCCCGCACCGCCGTGAATCTCAGCACCGCAGCGGTGCACAAAATGGCCGAGATCGCCCGGGATGCGGTCACCGACGCCATCGGCCTCATCGGAAATTACGATAAAATTGTTGCCGAGCGTGTGACCAACCGGGAAACCCTGCTGGACAAATACGAGGACAAGCTGGGCGGCTTCATGATGCAGCTTCTGGCCAATGAAGCGGTCCCCGAGCTGGAACTGGAAGCGGAAAAGATCCTGAGTTCTCTCAGCGATCTGGAGCGGCTGGGCGACCACGCCATGAATATCGCGGAGTTGGCTGCGGAATACCATGAAAAGAAGCTTGTTTTCTCTGAAGAAGCACAGGCCGAGCTGACAACCCTGGCGCAGGCGCTGGCGGAGATCATGGAGATCACCATGGCGGCCTTCTGCGAAAACGACAGTGACCGGGCCCTCCAGGTGGAGCCCCTGGAAGAGGTGGTGGACATCATGTGCGACGAGCTGAAGATCCGACATGTCACCCGCCTGCAGGGCGGAAAATGCACCATCAGTCTGGGCTTTGTGTTCAATGACCTGATCAACAATTATGAGCGCGTATCCGACCACTGCTCCAACCTGGCTTTCGCCACCCTGAAGGCCGCCAATCCCGGCTATACGCCTCACGAATACACCTCCAATGCCGAAGCATCCGTGGTTTTCACGGATGCCTTCCTGAAATTCACGGAAAAGTATGTGAGCAATCTGTGAGCATTCGGAAGCTGCGAAAATACAAGCTGCGGCTTATCCCGCTGCTGACTGCCGCATTGCTGCTCCTCGGCTGCGGCTGCAGCGGACGCAGCCAGCGCTTTCAGGTCACCTTTGCGGATGTATTTGACACCGTGACGGTGCTCACCGCCTATGCCCCGGACCGGGAAAGCTTTGACGCATTTGCAGAAGAAGTCCACCGGGAGCTTCGGGTGTGTCACGAACTTTTTGACATCTACCATGAATACCCCGATACGGTGAATCTCTGCACCCTGAACCGGCTCGGACACGAAGAAGCCCTGCAGGCAGACCCCCGCATTCTGGACATGCTGGATACCGCAATCAGCCTTTCCGCAGCCAGCGGCGGACAGATGAACCCCGCCATGGGAAGCGTTCTGCGCCTGTGGCACGATGCCCGGACGCAAAGTCTCGAAGAACCGGAGCATGCGTTTCTCCCTGACAAGGATGCTTTGGCAGAAGCCGCACAGCACACAGACCCGCAAATGCTGCAGCTTGACCGGGAGGCCGGGACCGTGTTTCTGGCAGAACCTGGGCTTATGCTGGATGTAGGCGCCGTGGCAAAAGGCTGGGCGGCGCAGTATGTCTGCAGCCTGATGAAGGAAAAGGGCTATGACAGCTTCCTGCTGAGCATCGGCGGCAATGTCTGCGCCATGGGCACAAAAGCGGACGGAAGCGACTGGGTGGTAGGAGTAGAAAACCCCGACGGGGGCGACTATCTCGCCCTGCTGCAGCTGCGTGATCTCTGCGCCGTGACCAGCGGCAGCTACCAGCGCTGCTATACCGTGGATGGCCAGCAATATCACCACATCATCGACCCGGATACCCTGCACCCCGCGGAGGGCTGCAGACTGGTCACGGTCCTGCACCGGGATTCCGCCGTAGCGGACGCATTGAGCACCGCCCTGTTCAATATGCCCCGGAATGAGGGTGAGATCCTTGCTGCCGACATGGGCGCCCACGTTCTCTGGCTGCTTTCTGACGGAAGCTTGCATATGACGGAAGGATTCCAAAATTATCTTAAAAAATAGTTTTGTTTTATTGGAACAAAGGCGAAACACCTGCGTCTATATCTGTCGCGGGCAGTTCCCGCCACCATTTTTGAAAGGAAACGATGAACCAATATGAACCGTATTCTTACCGCACTCCTCTGCCTGCTGCTGGCTTTCTCCCTCTGCGCCTGCAATTCCCCCGCCGAGCCTGCTCCCACGCCCGACGTGACTGCAGAGCCCACTCCCGAACCTACCCCCGAAGCCACCCCCGAACCCGCCGCTCCCACCGGCGATGACATGAGCCTGGATGAGATCATGGTGG
>JAZSQG010000209.1:0-9711 GCA_045537855.1 Oscillospiraceae bacterium | reverse complement strand
ATCCGGGCCACGGAATAGTAGCTGCAGGTGATAACTGCCATGGAAAGTCCCTCCTGATAAAATCGTATTTTCCTCTATTGTAGCAAAGCGGCGGAAGTCGGATCGTAGCCATGTCGTTCTGTGAGCCAAGGAGTTGTAGTGGGGATTTGTCTTCCTAAGACCGCTTGGCCTCCGACTTCCCATCCGGGCCACGGAATAGTAGCTGCAGGTGATAACTGCCATGGAAAGTCCCTCCTGATAAAATCGTATTTTCCTCTATTGTAGCAAAGCGGCGGGAAAATGCAAGGGCGGAAGTTGCACCCCGCCCGCCCCTGTGATAGGATAGGGAGGTTCAGAAAGCGAGGGATGTATGTGAACGTCCTCAACGTGGCTCTGGAATTTGCCGTGCTGGTATTCCTGGGCATTTTTATCGTCCGTATCCGGCTGGTGACGGTGGAATTCCGCACCCAGCTGGCAAAATTTGTGATGAATGTGGCGGTGCCCTGCATGATCTGCCGCAGCCTCTACAGCCAGAGCGGCCATGAGGGGGCGCTGCTGCAGGCACCCCTGCTGGGCCTTGCCACCCTGGCGCTGCTGCTTCTGGCCGGGCAGGGCCTGTACCTGCTGCTGGGCAGGGGTGACCTGGGCAAGACCGGGCGCTTCGGCATGGCCTACAGCAACTTCACCTTTCTGGGCTTTCCCGTGGTGGAGGCGCTGTACGGGGAGCAGGGGCTCTTCGTCTTTGCCCTCTTCACCCTGCCCATCCGCCTGATCTTCTACCCCAGCGGCTACTTCCTCCTGACCCCGGAGGGGGAAAAAGGGCAGCGCCCGGGTCTGAAGACCCTGCTGCGCAAGCTGGTATCGCCGCCCACGGTGGCCGTGGCCATCGGCCTGGGGCTTTATGCCCTGAAGCTCCCCGTGCCCGCCTTTCTGGACGCGGCGGTGGACGCGCTGGGGGATACCGCCAGCGTGCTGGGCATGCTGCTGGTGGGCATGGGCATGGCCCAGGCCACGCCCCGCAGCCTCTGGGAGCGGCGAAAGGCCTTCTGGATCGTCCTGGCCCGGGTGCTGATCGCGCCCCTGCTGGTGCTGGCCCTGTTCCTGCTGCTGGGGGTGGAGCCGGAGCTGGCAGCCCCCCTCTTTCTCTACGGGGCCCTGCCGGTGCCCAGTCTGATGACCACCTTCTCGGTGAGTCTGGGCCGCCCGGAGGCGGCCTGTCAGGATGCCAGCGCCGCCGTGCTGGCCAGCACTCTGCTGAGCATCGTTACCCTCCCCGCCTGGGCTGCGCTGGGGCAGCTGGTCTGGGGCTGAAAAGAAAAAAACGGAGGTGCTGCGTACTGCAGCACCTCCTTCTGCTTTCTTACAGCCCTTCTTCCGCCCCCATGGCCTCCAGAATGCGGCGCCGGGCGCTGAGGCTGAGCTCTCCCTCCGGCGCGCCCTCTTCCCGGGGCGGCACATCCGGGTCATGCTCCAGGTGGTAGATGATGCCCCGCACATCCTTCCGGGTGAGGAGCGCCTCCTGATTCCAGGCCCGGAAGCGCCGCTCCGCCAGGGCTGCCGCCCCCCGGTACTCCGCCCGGGCGCAGAGGGCGTCCCATTCCTCCCGCTGCAGGCCCAGATGCTCGCAAAGCCCCCACACCGTGGGGGGCACCACATATTCCCGATAGCGGATGGGCTCGCCCAGGTCGTTGCAGATGTCCTTTTTGCTGAGGACCTTCTTCCCCGCCGCGTCCGTCTCTCCGCAGTCCAGCTGCTCCTGAGCCGTCACCGTGCGGCTGATGGAGAGAAAGTAGCCGTCCACCGCCTTCAGCAGCTTCTGCGGGCTGTAGCGCCCTTTGCCTGTCACCGAAACACCCCCTTGGGGAGCATTCTGGCACAAAAGGGGCGCGGGCGATCACACAATGTTTATAAGTAAGGGGGAAATTCCTCATAATAACGCTTCAGGGCCCGGTAGAGGCTGGTGCGGGAGGCCAGATAATGCTTCAGACATACCGCCGTGGCGCTTACATCCGTGGTGACGAATTCAAAGAGGGCCTGATAGCAGCCGCCGCCGCAGCGCAGACAGAGGTTCCAGATGACCTGCTGCCGCTCCGGGGGGAGGCTGTGGTACATGCGGCTGGTGAAAAAAATGTAGCCCTGCCGGCTGTAGGGGAGGCGGATGCCCCGCTTGAAGCGGAAGGGTGCCTGCCCGCCCCGGGCATCCAGACTGTTTTCCGGCAGCTTCAGAACCCGGCTCATGACGTCCCTTCCTCCGAAGAAGCAGCGCCCACCAGCTCCAGCCCCAGCAGGGCATTCACGCTCACCCCCAGAGCCGAGGCGATGGGCCACAGCTCATGGGCGTAAATGGGGCGGCGGCCGTTTACCGCCCGGCTCAGGTCCTGGTATTTCATGCCGCAGCGCAGCGCCAGCGTCTTCTGCTTGATGCCCCGCTCATGGATGAGCTGCCGCAGGCGGAGATTTACACTGTCGTCTCTCATCTTGCCCTTCCTCCATCTCAAATATAATTGAGTTCTCACCGAAAGGATACTCAAATATAATTGAGATGTCAAGGGGAATTTCCTGATTTCTCAATTATCATTGACATTTGATGCGCGCTGACCTATGATGAACCCGAGGTGATCGCAATGACAGCAGCAAGTCTGGGGGCCCGGCTCCGGTCAGCCCGGCAGGCAGCCGGGTTGACCCAGAGTCAGGTGGCCGGGAAGCTGGGGGTGACCTATCAGGCCATCAGCAATTATGAACGGGACAAGTGCCGCATTGAATCCGGGGTACTCAAGCAGCTTTGCATTTTGTATCAGATCACGCCGGTGGAGCTGCTGCAGGGTACGGTGTGGGACGAGAGCCGGAAGGCTCTTTATGCCGCTGCCCGCAGTGAGGGAGACCGGCTGGCCCTCTTTGAGCTCTGGGGCGTGCCGGAGGAGCTGAAGGAGGAATATGCCGCCCTGACTGCCCCGACCGGGGGAGGGGAAGAAACGTCCCTCAGTCCGGAGGAAGCGGAGCTGCTGGCGCTCTACCGGCGCATCCCGGAAGGCCAGCGGGCCATGGTGACGGAGATGCTCCGGGCTGCCCTGAAGAGTCAGGGAACGCTGTAGGAGTGTCCGGCTGCAGGCGGTGCCTTTCGCCCCGGGCCAGCAGAATGCGGCCCGCTTCGACTTCCCACAACAGTTATACCCCTTTTGCCCTGTCGAATGGAGAAGAATCCTGCAGGAGGGCGACAGGAAGCAACCTTATTTTACATCCCTGCCGGCGGCGCGCCCTTGCGCTTTTCCGGCCTGCGTGATAAGCTGAAAAAAGAGACAGGAGATGAACGCTTTGAAATATATTCTTGTGATCGGGGACGGTATGGCCGATAACCCCACGGAAAAGCTGGGGGGAAAGACCCCGCTGGAAGTGGCAAAGATCCCGGTGATGGACCGTCTTGCCGCCCGGGGCATGCTGGGCAGCGTGTCCAACTGCCCGGAAAATCTCCCTGCCGGCAGCGACACGGCCATCCTTTCCATTTTCGGCTGCGACCCCCGGCAGTGCTACACCGGCCGCGCCCCGCTGGAGGCGGCGGCCCAGGGCATCGCCCTGCAGCCCGGGGATGTGGCCTACCGCTGCAACATGGCCTCTCTGGAAGAAGGGGACATGGACTTTGACAAACGGAACATTATTTCCCACTCCTCCGGCGGCATCGAGGGCGAGCTGTCAAAGCAGCTGGTGGAGGAGCTCTTCGCCGACCCGGAATTTGCCGCCCTGGCGGAGGCGGCGGGGGTGAAGGTCTACCCCACCCTCACCTACCGGCACATCGTCATCCAGTCCATGGGGGACGCGCAGGGTCTGGAGCTGACCCCGCCCCACGACCATCTGGAGGAGGAATGCGGCCTGCACCTGCCCCGGGGCAGCGCCAATGCCGCCGTGCTGCGGCAGCTGATGGAAGCTTCCTTCCGCTTCCTGCGGAAGCATCCCATCAACCGGGCGCGGATGGAAGCGGGACTGCTCCCCGCCAACTGCATCTGGTTCTGGGCGGAGGGTACGGCGGTGCAGCTGCCGGACTTCGGCCGCTATGAGCGCAAAGGCGCCATCATCAGCGCCGTGCCCCTCTGCCACGGCATCGGCGCCCTCATCGGGCTGGACCGCATCGAGGTGCCCGGGGCCAACGGGGAAAAGGACACGAATTACGCGGGCAAGGCGGATTACGCCGTGAAGGCCCTGCGGGAAGAGGGCTATGACTTCGTGGGCGTCCATGTGGAAGCCCCGGACGAATGTACCCACAACGGAGACCTGACGGGCAAGGTGGAATCCATCGAGACCCTGGACGAGCTGGTCATCGGCCGCATCGCCGCGGGGCTGGAGGGAGAAGACTTCCGCATGCTCATCCTCAGCGACCACAAGACCCTGACGGACAGCCGGGGCCACGCCCACGGCTATGTGCCCTTCATCCTCTATGACAGCCGGGAGGCCGCAGAAGGCTCCGGCAGAGGCTACACGGAAGCAAACGGGCTCCTTGGCCCCCGGGTGGAGGACGGCGTGGAGCTGCTTTCCATGCTGTTTCAGGCATGAAGGGGCCGGAGCGGGCCTTTGCAAAGCTGAATCTCTGCCTGGATGTGACGGAGAAGCTGCCGGACGGCTACCACAATGTCCGGGGCATCATGCAGAGCATTGATTTCGGCGACGATGTGTGGCTGGAAGCAGGCGGCGAAAGCTGGCAGGTGCAGTCCGGCCTGCGCTACCTCCCCACCGGGGAGGGGAATCTGGCTGCCCGGGCGGCGCTCCTGTACCGCAGCCTCCAGGGGGAGGAGCCCGGCGGCGGGCGCATCCGCCTGGAAAAGCGCATCCCCGTCTGCGGGGGCTTCGGCGGCGGCAGCAGCGACGCCGCAGCCGTGCTGCGCCTGCTGGACCGGGAGCATCCCCGGCCGCTGGGCCTGCAGAAGCTGGAGGAAGTGAGCCTCGCTCTGGGGGCGGATGTGCCCTTCTGCATCCGGGGCGGCACCGCCCTGGCCGAGGGCAAGGGCGAGGTGCTCACCCCGCTCCCTCCCTGCGTGGGCTGGGAAGCGGTCATCTGCCGCCCGGACTTCCTCTGCTCCACGCCGGAGCTCTTCCGGGCGGTGGACAAACTGAAAATGCGCATCCGCCCCGATGTGGCGGGGATGGAGAAGGCGGTGCGGGAAGGCGACCTGCAGGGGGTGGCCCGGCGGCTCTTCAACGTGTTTGAAGAGGTGCTGAGCCGGAAAAACAGCGAGACCGTGTGGGAGATCAAGGACGTGCTGCTGGACGCGGGAGCCCTGGGCGCGGTGATGACCGGCAGCGGCTCCGGGGTCTTCGGCCTCTTCCCCGACGGGGAAAGCGCCGACGAAGCCTGCAGAAGGCTGGAAGAAGAGGGCTATGCCTGCCACCGGGCAAAAACCACCGGCCCCATCGTATGAAACAGGGAAAAACAGGCAAGGATAAGGTCAGGGGACAGCCCCGAAGCCTTATCCTTGTTTTTTTGATTCTGTTTTGATGGGAGTGCGTGCCATGAAGCCTTTTACCGGAGCCCGACGCAAGTACATCCGCCCCGCCGCCCTCTTCGGGCCGCTGTTTCTGACCCTGCTCTTCCTTTCCCTCCTCTGGGCCCGGCGGGAGGAAGCCCTGGGAGAGGCGGCTGCGGAAAAGCTCCTGCGCCTTCATGTGCTGGCCGCCTCCGACAGCCGGGAGGACCAGGCACGGAAGCTCCTGGTGCGGGATGTGCTGCTGAAGGAGGCGGCGCCCCTGCTGGAGGGCTGCACCTCCTCCCGGGAGGCGGAAGACATTCTGCGCCCCGCCCTCCCCCGGCTGCAGGCGGCGGCGGAGGAAGCTTTGCAGGCTGCCGGGGCGGCGGAACCGGTAAGCCTCAGCCTGGGCGAGCACCCCTTCGGCAGCCGGGACTATGACTTTTTCAGCCTGCCTGCCGGGGAGTACCGGGCGCTGCGGGCGGTCATCGGCCCGGGTGAGGGGAAAAACTGGTGGTGCGTGGTCTTCCCGCCTCTGTGCATGGCGGCCTCCGAAGAAGAGGAGGAAGAAGCCTTCGCCGTGTTCAGCCCGGCGGAAAAGCAGCTCATCACCGGAAAGGGCCGGGTCATCAAATTCCGATTTCTGGAAATTCTTTCAAACATCAAAGACTGAGGGGCATAGTTCCCCGGTTTCGGGGCATGCTATGGCAGCGGACGGCCCGAATCTTGCGGGCAGCGTCCCAATGAGCAGGAAAGAAGGAGGGGAACACGATGATCATGGACAGGATCGCCCTGACGCTGGCCATTATCGGCGCGCTGAACTGGGGCTGCGTGGGCATTTTCAAGTTCGACGTGGTGGCATGGCTCTGCGGAGGGCAGACCTCCACCGTCAGCCGGGTCATCTTCACGCTGGTGGGTCTGGCAGGTATCTGGTGCATATCCATGCTGTTCCGGGATCGGGAAGCCGAGCGGGACGGAGTCTGAACCCAAAAAAAGAAAAAGTCCGCATCCGTATTTTGTCGGATGCGGACTTTTTTGCCGTATTGGTCGGGCCGGGGGCTTATTCGCCCTTGACCAGGGCTTTTTTCTTCCACTTGCCGCCCCGGAAGCGGATGAGGGAGCCCACGAAGCCGAAGGCCCAGCCGATGGGGGTGGGCACGTAGACGGAGGCAAAGCCCATGTGGAAGCCCAGGTGGAAGAGATAGGTGAGGACCACGCGCAGGGCCAGCACCCCCAGGGTGATGCCCGTGGCGGCCATGACGTCGCCTGCGCCGGTGAGGACGCCGGCATTGGCCATGTACATGGCAAAGACGATGAAGAAGGGGGCCACCACCCGCAGGTGCACCACGCCCAGCCCCAGGGCTTCGCCGCTGACGCCGAAGATGGCCACCAGGGGTTTTGCAAAGAGGAAGAGGCCCACGGCCATGGCCACGGCCACAGGGAGCAGCACGCTCTGGGCCTTTCTCCGGCCGGTGACCACCCGGTCCATCTTCCCCGCGCCCACGTTCTGGCCGGTGAAGGTGCCGATGCCGTTGTTCAGACCCTGACAGGGGATGAACATATAGTTCTCGATGCGCCCGGCGGCGGTGGCGGCGGCGATGGCGGTGGTGCCCAGGGCGTTGATGACCCGCTGCATGAGCACGTTGCCGAAGGAGACGATGCACATCTGCAGCATGCCGGGGATGCCCAGCTTCAGGATGGTGCGGCACTTCTCCCCGTCAAAGCGGAATTCTCCCTTGCCGAAGCGGTAGAAATCGTACCGTCGCCAGAGGTAGACCACGCTCACCGCGGCGCTGACGCCCTGGGCGATGATGGTGGCCCAGGCGGTGCCCGCCACACCCATGTGGAAGCGCAGCACGAAGAGCAGGTCCAGCACGATGTTCAGAATGCTGCTGATGAGCAGGAACCAGAGGGTGGATTGACTGTCGCCCACGCTGCGCAGGGCCGCGGCGCAGACATTGTACACAAACTGGAAGGCAAGGCCGATGCAGTAGATGCGGAAATAGGCCATGGCGTCTTCCAGAATTTCCTGGGGCACCTGCAGCAGGCCGCTGAGGAGGCCCCGGGCCAGGGCGATGCCCAGACCGGTCACCACCAGACTCAGGCCCACCAGCAGGATGAAGGCGGTGCTCAGGGCCCGGCGCAGGTCGGGCAGGCGCTTTGCCCCGAAGAGCTGGGCAAAGACCACGCCGCCGCCGTTGCAGAGGCCCATGGCGAAGGAGACCACGAACATGGTCAGGGCGGAGCAGGCGCCCACGGCGCCCAGGGCTGCTTCACCCAGGAAGCGGCCCACCACCACACTGTCCACGGTGTTGTAAAGCTGCTGCAGGACAAGGCCGCCCATAATGGGCAGGGCAAAGGTGAGGATGTGCCTGCGTTCATTCCCCACGGTCATATCTCTAGCCATTGTTCACACTCTTTTCTGTATCAGCCGCCGGAGACGGTGACGCCCCGGAAGGCGGCCCAGGGCAGCACGTTCACTCCGTCGCACACCAGCTCCCGGGAAATGCCCGCCACATTCTGCAGCAGCTGAGCCAGATTTCCCGCCAGCATGGTCTCGCTGACGGCGTCGGTGATCTTGCCGTTTTCAATGAGGAAGCTGTTTTTCGCAACGCCGGAAAAGTCGCCTCCGGCGCCGGGATTGCCGCCGCTGAGGCGGCCCACCAGCAATCCCCGGTCGATGCCTGCGATGAGCTCGCTGAGGGGCGTGTCCCCGGGGGAGACCACCATGCAGCTGTCGGTATTGGCGGAGCGCTGCAGCCCCGTCTTGGCCGCGCCGTAGCGGCTCAGGAGGAAGCTGCGCAGGACGCCGTTTTCAATAAAGTCGTAGTTTTGGGAGATGTGCCCTTCCGAAGTATAGCGCTCGCCTCCCAGGATGCGCCCGTCCAGAGGCGCGACGGAGACGCTGAGGCGGCTGTCCGCCACGGGCGCACCCAGCTTGTCCTTCCAGATGCTGGTGCCGTCGATGAGGCAGCTGTCGGAAGCGAAGGAGCCGGCGGCGATGCCCAGGAAGTCACTGAGACAGTTGGGGTGCAGCAGCACCGTGCCCTCGAAGGTATCGCCTACGCTGCGGGTCTCCACGGCGTTTCGGGCGCTGCGCAGGTCTTCTTCCAGCGTGGCCCGCTGCAGGAAGGGGACGCTCAGGTCATCGGTGAGAAAGCCCGAGTAGAAGAAGGAGGAGCTTTTCCCGTCCCGATGTCCGGAGAAGGAGAGGGACACCTCGTAATGCCCGCCCTTTTCCCGGAAGAGGCTGCCGTTGGAATTGAGATAGACGCTCTCCTCTCCCACGTGGAGGAAGACCATGCTGTCGCTGAGGATGTCGGGCCAGTCGGTCTCCAGCGTTTCCTTCAGCTCCCGGCAGCGGTGGAAGAAGGCTTCCAGCTCCGGCTCCGGCGCGCCCCAGGTAAAGTCCGCCTGCTCCGCTTCGGGATTCAGGCTCCAGGCTTCGTCCGCCATGCCGGAAGCCGCCACGGCCAGACATTCCGCCGCAGCGCTGCGGACGCTCTCCTCATCAAAGCGGTTCAGGCGCAGGCTGCCCTTGCGCCCGCCCTGAAAGGCGGTGAGGCTGAGGCTGTTGTCAAAGAGGGTGCGGAAGAGACTGAAATCCCCGTTTTCCACGTTGAATTCCCGGGTCTCCTGCCGGATGACCTCCACCCAGGCCATATCCGCCCCGGCTTCCTGCAGGGCCTGCAGGGCAAAGCGGGCGGTGTTTTCCAGTGTTTTCATCTTCATCTGCCTCCGATCATCACCTGACAGCGCAGGGCCGGGCCGCCCAGACCCACGGGCATCATCTGCTTCTTGCCGCAGTAGCCGGAGCTGGACCAGGCCATTTCCCCGGAGACCATGTCCACGGTCTTCAGCATGTCGAAGGCCACGCCGGAAATGGTGGTGTCCAGAATGGCTTTCCCCAGTCTGCCGCCCTTGATCTCATAACCCATGGTGACGCCGAACATGAATTCCCCGGTGCTGTCGGCCTGCCCGTTGTTGGTATCCAGCAGATAGTAGCCGTCCTCCACGGAGGAAATCATGTCTTCCAGTTTGTCCTTGCCGGGATGCACGGCGGTGTTGCGCATGCGGATCAGGGGCTCGTCGGAAAAGCTGTAGGCCCGGGCGTTGCCCAGGGCTTCCATGCCGAAGTGGGCGGCGCTCTCCCGGTTGTGCATGTAGCCTGTCAGCACCCCGTCCCGGATGAGGGGGGCATCCCGGGCGATGACGCCCTCTTCGTCCACATAGACGGGCAGGGGCGCCGTTTCCCCGAAGGCAGTGTGGGCAAAGTCGGTCA